>CANNCS010000093.1 GCA_947503115.1 uncultured Marivita sp. | reverse complement strand
CATGGAATCAGAGCGCGGGCGAGCTGGGAACCTCAGAAATCCCTAATGAGTCAGAAGCCAGCCCCTTTGGTATTAGCATTCTCTCGGACTTGCAGAGCGCGCGATGATCGACGTCTTTATCGCGCTCCTACTGGCCCATGTAGTTGCTGATTTCATCGCGCAACCTGATGCAATGATCCGCCGCAAGACCGAACCTGCGATATTCGTCCTCCACATCATGGTGGTGTTCGGCCTAAGCTGGGGCGCGCTGGGCGGCGCGTGGCAGCTCGCTTCTATGATAGCTGCCGCACATCTGATGATCGATGCGATCAAGACCTGGGCCCTGCCCGACACATGGCGTGACAGCCTACCAGCATTCTTGGGGGATCAGGCCGCGCACATCTTGACGCTAGCCGCCGCAGCCATCCTCATGCCAGAAACAATGCAAACAGGGTATTGGGCGGACTATGTCGCGGACCTCAGAAGCCCTGTGATCCTTGTCTCTGGCGCAATTGTGTCGATCTGGACCGGAGGCTTTGCAGTTGGTCTTCTCATGAAACCCTATACCGACCAATTCGCAGCGGACGAAGCTGGGCCAACAGCCGAAGGCTTAGACAACGCAGGCCGTATGATTGGCAAACTGGAGCGCGGATTGATCTTTCTCTTCCTCTGCGTCGGCGAAGCCACCGCAACGGGTTTCCTGATCGCCGCGAAATCCGTGCTGCGCTTTGACACCGCCTCCAAAGGCCAAAAGGCGGGCGAATACGTCATCATCGGAACGCTTGCGTCTTTCGGTTGGGGCTTGGCGACCGGATATGCTACGCTTTCCCTTCTTGAGATCGCAGCGGCAAGCCCCTAGGTTAAAGAGAACAGCGACAACGAGATTTCCCATGTTCGGCATCCCCGGCAAACAAGCCGTCACCCTGACCCCCAAAGCCACCGCACAAGTGCGCAAATTGATGGACGCAAAAGGCCATGCCGGTTTGCGTATCGGCGTTAAGAAGGGCGGCTGCGCGGGTATGGAATATACAATGGATTATGTCGATGACGCTGACCCGAACGACGAAGTTGTCGAACAGGATGGCGCCGTAGTGATGATCGCACCGATGGCGCAAATGTTCCTCTTCGGGACCGAAATCGACTACCAGACCTCGCTTCTGGAATCCGGTTTCCACTTCAACAATCCAAACGTTGCCGATGCCTGCGGATGCGGAGAGTCGATCAAGTTCAAAGACGTCGAAGAGCTGGCCACGGAACATGCGAACGGCGCCCCGAACCTAAAGCTATAGTGGCGAGGTTTCTGCGATACGCCGCCAGCCATCAGACTGCCCCCCGCACATTGCTACGACCACAGTCCAGACAAAAGCGGCGCAAAGCCTCTGCGCGAGCAAACTGAAACCGTTTATGCTATGTGCAATCTGACGCCATGATCGCGCGTTTGTCTTGCGTGCGATTTGGCTATCTTAAACTCGTGAAATTGGTGGACATGCCCTGTCACGCGACACCAACTGCTTCGAAGTAAGACATAAATCGTCACGACCACGCGCCGTTGACATAACGTATTCCACCGATCGACAAATTGAGGCCCCATGAAGAATTTCCGTATGTATCTGGCAACAACAGCGATCAGCATTTCTCTGATGCCGCTTTGGAACGTTGCAATGGCCGAAGGCGATCAAAGGCTGACAGGGATTGACGTATCCCACCACAACAATGTGTCTGATTGGTCTGCAATAAAATCCGCTGATATCTCCTTCGTCATCCTCAAAGCCACAGACGGCATGGATTACCTGGATCCAACCTTCACCGACCGTTTCAAAGCCTTGAAAACGGCAGGGCTGATCAGAGGGGCATACCATTTCTACGAAACAAACGATTCTCCGCTTGTTCAGGCAAACTGGTTCATCAAGAACGCCCCACTCAAAGCGGGTGACCTGCCACCAATCGTCGACATAGAACGTGTGAAAGCTCCTGCGACAAAGAACCTCCACAGCGATTTCAAAACCTTCCTCAAACAACTGGAAGGCCACTACGGCGTAAAACCCATAATCTACACGGGAACCAAGTTCTGGAACCATGTGATGAAAGAGCATCTGGCAGACTACCCGCTCTGGATCGCGGAATACGGTACAGATAGCCCAACGATCCCAGATGGTTGGCAGAACTGGACGATGTGGCAATATACAGACGCGCGTGCCATCCCAAATGTGGATGGGGACACTGACGGCAGCCACTTCAACGGTGGTGTCGATGCGCTCAGCGAAATACTGTTAGTCGATGGCTAGGTTAGCATTTGTCAGCTTCAACACAGCACGAACGCGCCGACAGGAAACGCCAGTTCAGAGTCTGAACGGTCCCCTCAAGACCATCCGTCACTCGTTCCCCTGCAAATGGACATAGGTCTCAGCATAGCGCTTAGACAAATGGTCTCCCGCGCGGATCAATTCGCCTGACCCAAGCGGCGCGACATTGGTCTCAACGTTCGGATTAAAGAACAGCGGCACCGAAATCCGCTCATCCGCACCGCCCTTGACCCGGTGCAAGGTCGCCACGACACGGCCTTCGGTCCACATCTCCAGCATCTCACCAAAATTGATGATGAACTCTCCCGGCGGAGCCTGCAGCGGCAGCCAGTCGCTGCGCCCGCGTGGTTGCACCTCAAGCCCCGGCTGACCATCCGTCGCCAAAAGCGTCAGGCATCCGTAATCCGTATGCGCGCCGATGCCGAAATCCTTATCCCCGGCCCAATCCGGGCGCGGCGGGTAATAATTGCCCCGCAGCAAAGCCATCGGACAATCGAACTTGTCCTCAAAGAAGTTCTCGTCCGACCCGATGGACATGGCAATCCCGCGCAGGATCCCCCGCGCGACGTCCAAAGCATCGCTGTAATACGCTCGGATCACTTGTTCGAACCCCGCAGGCCGGTCCGGCCAATGGTTCGGCGCATAGACCGATAGCGCAACACGCACATCACCGTCCTGCAGAGTATAGCCGCAATCGAACACCTCTTTGTAATCAGGGTTCGCATTCGGATCGACCTGCTCAGACTTCGGAGCGCCCCAGCCTCGGTTTGACCCGGTGCGCGCCATATTCACCTGATCCTTGACCTCGTCGGGCAAAGCAAAAAACGCGCGATAGGCCGCCAACATAAACCGCATCCGGGCCGAGGTAAACTTGGTGTTGTATACGGTGGCAAACCCCACCTCTTCGGCCGCAATTCGCATCTGCGCTAGCGCATCCGCGTCACCAGCCGCCAAAGCTTGTGCATCCAGTCTCGGGATCATCTTTTGCTCTCCTGCGCCATCGGGCGGCCTTGTGCCATCGGACCAAGGGTCGTGCAACTGCTCTTGACGCCGCTGCCCGGCCCGCGATGATGCGCGCAGACCTCGAACACCAGCAGGAGCCCCCAAATGCGCCGCAAACTCGCCGCCGGAAACTGGAAGATGAACGGAACCACCGCCGCCCTTTCCGAGCTTGACGCGTTGCAGGACGCAGCCGTTGGCCCCGCCGAAGTGCTGATCTGCCCACCCTCCACGCTGGTTGCCGCTGCCGCAACCAACGCCGGCAAGGTCGCCATCGGCGGTCAGGATTGTCACAGTGCCGCCTCGGGCGCACATACCGGCGACGTGTCTGCGGACATGCTCAAAGATGCCGGCGCAACGTACGTGATCCTCGGCCATTCCGAACGCCGTGCCGATCACGGCGAATCCGATGCACTGGTCGCTTACAAGACACAAGCCGCCTGGACCGCTGGCTTGACCGCCATTGTCTGCGTTGGAGAAACTTTGAACGAGCGCGAAAGCGAAAAAACCCTAGACATCGTGGGCCGCCAATTGGCCGCCTCCCTGCCCGACAATGTGACCGGCAAAAACACCGTCATCGCCTATGAACCAGTCTGGGCCATCGGCACCGGCAAAGTGCCCACCACCGACCAGATCGCCGAAGTCCACAACTTCATGCGTGCGACCCTGATCCAACGGTTTGGCAATGACACCGCCCAAGCGATCCGGCTGCTCTATGGCGGCAGCGTAAAGGCCTCGAACGCGACCGAGATTTTCGCGGTGGGAGACGTGGACGGCGCACTTGTCGGTGGCGCAAGCCTCACTGCCGCCGATTTCGCCCCCATCATCGCAGCGCTCAACGGCTGATCGCGCATCTCCAAACCATGCAGCGGTTCTCCAAATCCCCGACCGACCCGGCATTTGTTCAAAACCCCTACCCGTTTTACGACCGCCTCCGCGCGAGCGGAGATCTGGCGTGGTGGGACGAATACGCCATGCCCTGCGCCACCACGCACCGTGCCGTGCAGTCCATCCTGCGCGACCGCCGCTTTGGTCGCGAAGTTCCCCCGGAAATGGCCCCGAAGATCCCGGATCACCTTGATGCCTTCTACAAGGTCGAAGCCCACTCGATGCTAGAGCTGGAGCCCCCCCGCCACACCCGCCTGCGCGGTCTGGTCCTGCGCGCCTTCACGTCACGCCGGATCAAGGCTTTGGAACCTGAAATAACTGCTCTAACCCACGAAAAAATTGACACTTTTCCGAATAGCGCCCCCTTCGACATCCTCACAACTTTTTGTCAACCGATCCCGGTGATTGTCATTGCGCGCCTGCTCGGTGTACCCGACGAAATGGCCCCGCAGCTGCTGCGGTGGTCCAACGCCATGGTCGCCATGTACCAAGCCAGCCGCACCCGCGCGACCGAGGACGCCGCAGCATACGCCGCTCGCGACTTCTCTGACTTCCTACGCCGTTACGTCGAAACCCGTCGAGACGACCCGCGCGACGACCTCATCACCCATCTGATCGCCTCCGAAGAGCAAGGCGAAAAGCTCTCTACCGACGAGCTGATCACCACCTGTATCCTGCTGTTGAACGCGGGCCACGAGGCGACCGTCCACACGCTCGGCAACGGCATCAAGACGCTTTTAGAAACCGAAACGCGCGAAATTGACGACCTGACGGTCGAGGAAATCCTCCGCTACGACCCACCGCTGCACATGTTTACCCGCTTCGCCTACGAAGAAATCACGCTCTATGGCCATACGTTTCAACGCGGCGATCAGGTGGCGCTGCTCCTTGCCTCCGCAAATCACGATTCCGATCAATGGCACGACGCGCAACGCTTCGATCCCGCGCGTCCAGTGACGCAGAACACCAGCTTCGGCGGCGGTCTGCATTTCTGCGTCGGCGCTCCTCTGGCCCGGCTTGAGCTACAAATCGCCCTGCCGATCCTGTGGGACCGCTGCCCAAATCTGCGCATTGCGGAACCGCCGCACTACGCCAACACCTACCATTTTCACGGGCTAGAACGCCTGATGGTGCAGACCTCCTGATCCGCGCCAAGCGGCCTTTTCGCTATTTGCATATTTTTGAAAAGAAGAAGTTGGGGCAGCGCACAACACCCCATTTCTTCTTTTCTCAAATATGCAGACACGCGGTCAAAACGTGTTCGAGACCGGGCACAGGCGGCGCGTTTTCGCTTGTATGAACAAGAGCACGCGACAGCCCCCATATGAGGCGCGTCTAGAGCGGCAGCGCTGTGGTCGACTTGATCTCTTCCATCGACAAAAGCGCCGTGACGTTGTGCACTTTCACCTCTGCAATCAGCGCTTGATAGAAGGCGTCATAGGCCCGCGCGTTCTTAACCCGCACCTTGAGGATGTAGTCGATATCCCCGGCCAGCCGGTGCGCCTCTTGTACTTCGGGGCGATCCTGCAAGGCCTTGAGAAAAGCTCGCTGCCAGGCTGAGTCGTGTTCGCTGGTGCGGATCAAGACAAAGAAACACGCCTCGAACCCCAACGCATCGGCATCCAGATGCATCACCTGTGCGCCAATGATACCAGCCTCCTTCATCTTGCGAATCCGGTTCCAGACCGGCGTCTTTGATGACCCTACTTTGCCGGCGATATCGTCCAACGACTGCGCCGCGTCAGTCTGTAACTCGACAAGAATTTTCCGGTCCGTGTCGTCGATCTTCATCTCTGTTCCGCTTTCTGCCGATTTCGAGGATCACATGTCCTCACCCAACCGCCACATAGAACAAATTTCCTTATTTCCGCAAGGGACTGGAAAAATACCGGAACAAAATTCTATTTTAGAGACAAGAAACGCGGTGAAGAGGACAACCCGATGCCACGCGACCTGCACATGACCACGCTCCAGCCTGTCGCCTTTGTTGGCGCAGGCCCGGGCGATCCCAATCTGCTGACAGTCAAGGCCCTACGCGCATTGGAATGCGCCGACGTGGTGATCCATGACCGTTTGGTCAGCGCCGAGATCCTTGGCCTGGTCGGTCCACAGACCCGCCTGCGCAACGCCGGCAAGGAAGGCTTCGGGCCCTCCCTCAGCCAAGACGCGATCAACCAGATTATCGTGAATGAGGCCCTTACCGGCGCCCGCGTCGTGCGGCTCAAATCCGGCGATCCCACTGTCTTTGGCCGTTTGGACGAAGAACTTGATGCAATGGCCGATGCGGGTCTCGACTTTACAATCGTGCCGGGCCTCACGTCTGCCTCCGCTGCAGTCGCCGCGCTCGGCCAATCGCTAACGAAACGCGGGCGCAACACCGCTGTGCGGCTGATCACCGGACATGACATGCAGGGTTACGCCGATCACGACTGGCGCACGCTGGCCCGCGATGGCGAGGTGGCTGCGATCTACATGGCCAAGAAGGCTGCACGGTTCATTCAGGGCCGCCTGCTCATGCATGGGGCAACACCATCCACGCCGATCACCATCGTCGAAAACGCAAGCCGTACAGACCAGCGCATCGTCGCCGCCACTCTGGCGACCCTGCCTGCAGTACTGACCGAGGCCGGGATCACCGGTCCCGCACTTCTTATGTATGGGCTGGCACCGCGAGATGCGGCCGTGACCGCCCTTCCCCACGTTCAGGAGATGATCTGATGCCCGCGATCTTTACGCCGAAAGTCATCACCGCAAACGCGCTTCTAGAAGGCGATGTGGTGTATCTGACCCAAGACGACACATGGTCTCGCAACCTCAAGGATGCCGACGTGCTGACCGACGAGGCTGACGCGCAAATCCGCCTGATCGACGCCAGCGCACGGTCGAGCGAAGTGGTCGGCGTTTATCTGGCCGACGTGTCCCCTGACGCCAAAGGCCCCACGCCCACCCATTTCCGCGAGGCATTCCGCATGCGCGGCCCCTCCAACTATCCCCACGGCAAACAGTCCGAGGCTCTCTGATGTACCGCTATACCGATTTCGACGCCGCCTTCGTGGCCGAGCGCAATACCCAGTTCCGCGCGCAGGTAGAACGCCGCATCGACGGCAGTTTGACCGAAGACGAGTTCAAGCCGCTACGCCTGATGAACGGTCTTTATCTCCAACTGCACGCCTACATGCTGCGTGTGGCAATCCCCTATGGCACGTTGAACAGTGCCCAGATGCGGCAGCTCGCCTATATCGCCGAGCGGTGGGACAAAGGCTATGGCCACTTCACCACGCGCCAGAACATCCAGTTCAACTGGCCGACGCTGCGCGATGTACCGGATATGCTCGACGCGCTGGCAGAAGTGCAGATGCACGCGATTCAGACCTCCGGCAACACGATCCGCAACGTAACCGCTGACCATTTCGCCGGGGCCGCGGCGGATGAAATCGCCGATCCGCGCCCTGTGGCCGAATTGATCCGCCAATGGTCCACCGACCACCCGGAATTCCAGTTCCTGCCGCGCAAGTTCAAGATCGCCGTTACAGGATCGCCGAATGACCGCGCTGTGACCAAAGCCCACGACATCGGCTTGCGCATGGTGCGCAACGAAGCGGGCGAACCCGGCTTCGAAGTGATCGTTGGCGGCGGCCTTGGCCGTACACCGATGATCGGCAAGATCGTGCGCGATTTCCTGCCCGAGTCGGATTTGCTTCCGTATCTCGAAGCGGTGGTCAGCGTTTGGAACCTGTTGGGCCGTCGCGACAACAAGTACAAGAGCCGCATCAAGATCACTGTGCATGAGCATGGCATCGACGACATCCGCGCGCGGGTGGAAGAGCGGTTCGCGCTCCTGCGTTCCGCTTTCACTGGCGTGGACCAGCAGCTCTATGCGCAGATCAAGTCAGACTTTGAGCCGCCTGCGTTCAACAACCGCGACGTGGCGCCCTTCGATCAGGCCTATGCCAATGATCCGGTCTTCCGGTCTTGGGCTGACACCAACCTCAGCGCCCACCGTGCGCCGGGCCATGCCATCGCGCAGATCAGTCTCAAGGCGCATGGCGCAACACCGGGCGATGCGTCCGCGGACCAAATGCGTGTGATGGCCGATCTGGCGGAACGCTACGGCCATGACGAACTGCGCATCAGCCACGAACAGAATGTTGTATTGCCACATGTCCACAAGGCAGACCTGCCTGCGATCCACGCGGCACTAAAGGCCGTTGACCTTGCCACCGCCAATATCGGCAAGATCAGCGACATCATTGCCTGCCCCGGCATGGACTACTGCGCGCTGGCCACAGCCCGCTCGATCCCGATCGCGCAAGAGATCGCCACGCGGTTTGACCAACTCAAGCTCGAACACGAAGTGGGCGATCTGAAGATCAAGATCTCGGGCTGCATCAACGCCTGCGGCCACCACCATGTCGGCCATATCGGCATCCTTGGCCTCGACCGTGCTGGTGTAGAAAACTACCAGATCACGCTTGGCGGGGATCACACCGAAAACGCCGCCGTCGGTCAGCGCACCGGCCCCGGCTTTTCGGCAGATGAGATCGTTCCAGCCATCGAGCGGATCGTGGACACCTACCTGTCGGAACGTGACAGCGCCGATGAGCCCTTCATCGACACATTCCGTCGCGTCGGCATGACCCCGTTCAAGACCGCGCTCTATGGCGAAAGTGAGAAAAAGCAGAAGGCTGCCTGATGCTCGATCTGTCACATTCCAGCCGCGCGGCGCGCGGGGTTCCGCTTGACGAACGGATGGCGGCGCAGGATCGCGTCGCCGACCTGAACACGCGGTATCGCCACTTCGGCACATCCTACCTGCTGGAGGCGGTGCTGACCCGTGGCATCTTCGACCGTATCGCTATGGTATCGAGCTTTGGTGCGGATTCAGCCGTACTCCTGCACCTGATCGCGCAGATTGACCGCAACCTGCCTGTGCTCTTCATCGACACCACGCTGCTGTTTGAGGAAACGCTGATCTACCAGCAAGAGCTTGCCGCCCACCTCGGACTGACCAATGTCCAGGTGATCCGCGCCAAACCGCAGACATTAGACGCCGTTGACCCATACGGCGCCCTGCGCTTCAGCAACCCCGACGCCTGCTGCGACCTGCGCAAAACTCGACCGCTTAATGACGCGCTTGAGGGCTACGACGCGTGGATCACCGGGCGCAAACGGCATCAGGCGCAGACCCGGCAAGGGTTGCACTACTTCGACCTCGACGAAGGCACCGCCCGGATCAAGATCAACCCGCTGGTCGATTGGAAACCGGCCCGCATTGCGGCGCACCTGAACACACACAACCTGCCCCGCCATCCGCTGGTGGCAAAAGGCTACCCGTCTATCGGCTGCGCCCCCTGCACCACACGCGTCGCGCAAGGCGAAGACGCCCGAGCCGGACGCTGGCGCGGTCAGGGCAAAACTGAATGTGGCTTGCATGGATCTTCGAACACGCCCACCCCGAAAGGAGAGGCACAATGACTGTTCTTATTGACGATACCGGGTTTCTAATCGCCGACCCGACCCGCTGGATCGACCCTGAGGCGCGCATCGACCTCGCGTCAGACACCGATCCCGCACAGCTCAAATCCTTGCTGATCGGCAAGGAACTCGTGCGCATCGCCTTCCCCAGCTTTGCAGATGGACGCGGCTTTACCCTTGCCAGAATCATACGCCAACAGGGCTACAAGGGCTGGCTTCGAGCACAAGGCCACGTCATCGCGGACCAATACGCGATGGCGCGCCGCTCGGGCTTTGACGATGTGGAAATCGACGACGATCTGGCCGCACGTCAGCCCGAAAACCAATGGCTGGCCCGCGCCGATTGGCGCGCGCATGATTACCAATCGCGGATGCGGGGCCTCGCCGCCTGATCCCAAACTGCGGCCTCAAGACCACCCGCCCGGTCCTTGCGACCTTGGGCGGGTTTCGTCTGATGTAAATCAAAGATAGATGTAAGGGACCGGTTTACAGCAACCGGTATGGAAAACATGACAGAGTTGACACCCGTGACCGAAGCCACAGCCACCAAAGCGCCCGCCAAGACCCTCGCCGTACCCGACGCGCAGACCGTGACATCGGTTAAACACTGGACCGATCGCCTGTTCTCGTTCCGCGTCACCCGGCCCGCGTCACTGCGGTTTCGCTCGGGTGAGTTTGTGATGATCGGCCTGATGCAGACGGATGAAAAAACCGGACGCGAAAAACCGCTGTTGCGCGCCTATTCCATCGCGTCGCCAAGCTGGGACGAAGAACTCGAATTCTACTCGATCAAAGTGCAAGACGGCCCGCTCACCAGCCGCCTGCAGCACATCCAGCCAGGCGACCAGATCGTCCTGCGCCCGAAACCTGTCGGAACGCTGGTGCATGATGCACTGCTACCCGGCAAGCGCCTCTGGCTCTTTGCCACCGGCACAGGCATCGCTCCCTTTGCGTCCCTTCTCCGCGATCCCCAGACCTTTGAGGATTACGACGAAGTCATCCTCACCCACACCTGCCGCGAAGTGGGCGAACTGCAATACGGCAAGGAACTGATCGACGGCATCCGCACAGATGAATTGCTGACCGAACTGATCGGTGAAGGCTTTGCCGACAAACTGCGCTACTACCCAACCACCACCCGCGAAGAGAGTCCGAAGATGGGCCGCATCACTGACCTCATGCGGTCGGGTGAATGTTTCGAGGATCTGGGCGTTCCAGTGATCAGCCCGGAAACCGACCGCGCGATGGTCTGCGGCAACCTGGCCTTCAACTTGGAAATCAAGGACATGCTTGAAGGCTTTGGGCTTGAGGAAGGCGCTAACTCTGATCCAAAGACCTATGTGGTTGAAAAGGCCTTTCTTGACTAAAGATTCACTTTAAGATCGAATCGCAAGTTATTGAAAATAGGCCGCGCAGAAACTTTTCCGCGCGGCTCTTCTTCACTCTTAGACCATGCCCACCATCTAGGTTGTTCGCGCAACACGACCAACAGCGCTTGCAATTTCTCGGGATTGTCCCGCGCTTGTACCTATACCTCTTTGATGGATGCCTTGATCAACAGGGATGACTCAGAGTCGTCGATAAAGGCGGCCACAATAACAGTTGGAATGATCAGATTTTTCACCGGTGCGCGACCCCTCTCATGAGACCTGAAGCGCGTCGGGTTTGCAAAGCGCGGTAGTCTGAAACGGATGTGCGTGTCGAATGCACGTCATACCGGGGGAAACCCTGGACGATCGGCTCAGTTCCGCTGAAAAGCCGCTTGAAAGGCGACGACAGGACGTCTACTTTGCATCCCTGATTTGAACTGCACCAAAGGAGCGACACCATAGCCCGCAGACCTCACAACGCGCCCCCTACGCGCGACACTGGCCCCCGCATCAATGAACGCATCAGGGCTCCTGAAATCCGTCTGATCGGCGCGGACGGTGAAAACGTCGGCGTTGTCACGCCCGAGCGTGGCATGCAGTTGGCCGAAGAAGCAGGTCTGGACCTGGTTGAGATTTCGCCCAATGCGACTCCGCCGGTCGTCAAGATCATGGATTTCGGCAAGTTCAAGTACGAACAGCAGAAGCGCGAATCCGAAGCGCGCAAGAAGCAGAAGATCATCGAGATCAAAGAGGTCAAGTTCCGCCCGAACACGGACACGAACGATTACGATGTGAAGATGCGGAACGTGTTCAAGTTTCTTGAGAACGGCGACAAAGTGAAGGTGACCCTGCGGTTCCGTGGGCGCGAAATGGCGCACCAGAACCTCGGACGCGAACTGTTGGAGCGCGTGGCCGAAGACACCAAAGAGCACGGCAAAGTCGAGAACATGCCAAAGATGGAAGGCCGCCAGATGGTCATGATGATCGGGCCACTTCCGAAATAATCCCGCGCCATTCTTTGGAAATTTTTGAAAGCGACCTTCGGGTCGCTTTTTCTATGCGGTTTCGCGTGGCACAGGTCGCGACGGCGGTTCCTTGAGCAAACCACCTACCCCCATACCCATAATGTCCTGCGGGCGCACTGGCACATCGCACAGCAGCCGTTCAAGAACCCAATCCGCCCCATTCAGTGCCGGAGATTTTGCACATCCCGGTAGTCCAATGACCGGCACATCACCCAGATGCCCCCAGAACAGCAAATTGCCCGGATCAACCGGCATCCCGTAATGCGCCACCTCGCCTCCGGCGGCGCGGACGGCTTCAGGCGCAACATCATAGAGATCAGACGTGGCAGACCCAGTTAAAATACATAGCATGTCATAGTCCGGCGCAGCGTCGATCAAGGCCTGACGCAACGCTTCGGTCTGATGCGGAACAACGGTTTTGGGTCCAAGGCTGACGCCCATGCGGTCAAACCGTTGCCCCATCGCCCGTTGACCTTTGCCGCTGTCGTCCCGTCCGCCAACGCTGGTCTGGACCAACAGCACGCGGCTGCGCGTAACGGGCCGCAGCGACAGCGTGCCCTGGCCGGCAACGCATGCCGCCGCCACCGCCGCTTCGGGCGCGGCGTAAGAGATAATCTTGACCGTCGCCACCATCCCGCGTGCCGACATGCGGTGCCATTCGGGGACCGTGGCCACTGTCACCATCGGATGAACCGCGTTCACCGCGTTGATTTTGTCCGCGTCGATCTGGGCAACGCCAGTTTGCGTGGCATAGATGTTCACACGTCCAGTACTTGCAGGAGCAAGCCGAAGATGCGCCGCCGCGGGATCGGGCACGAGCGCCTGCGCCAACCGTTCGGCGGCGCGGTCTTCGTGGACGTCGTCGTTATCCAGCCGCGCAACCGTAACCTCGTGGACTCCTGCCGCCGTCAGCTTTCCCACCGCGGCAGCATCCAGCACCACGCCTTTGCGCAAGCGGCCTTTCGGCAACGCCACCGAATGCGCAAGGATCGCGCCTTCAGCCTCGAGCAAGGGAACCGCGCCGAACTTCATGCGCCCTGCCGCAAGACGCGGGTCATTTCGGCCAGGATCGACACAGCGATTTCCGCCGGACCGGACGCGCCGATGTCCAAACCGATGGGGCCGTGGATCAGGGCAATCTCGGCATCGTTGAACCCAGCAGCCATTAGACGATCCACACGCTTCGCATGGGTGCGGGTAGACCCCAGCGCACCTATGTAGAAACACTCAGCCCGCAGCGCTTGTTCAAGTGCCGGGTCATCCAGCTTGGGATCATGGGTCAGAAGCACCAGCGCAGTGCGAGAATCAAGGCCCAGTTGCGCGATCGCTTCGTCCGGCCAATCATGCAGAATTGTCTCGCCGGGAAAACGGCTGTCCGAGCCAAAGGCTTCGCGCGGGTCGATGAGAGTCGGATCATACCCCGCGATCCGCGCCATCGGCACCAAGGCCTGCGCGATGTGAACCGCTCCGACTATGATCAGGCGCAATGGCGGGTTGTGGATGGCAACGAAGGTCCGGCTGTCGTCAACAAAACCAGAGCGATCCATGCGGAAGGCCTGCACGTGGCCGTCGGTCGTCAAGCTGCGCGTGCCAGTATCCAGATCGACAACATAAGCGACAGGTTTACGCGCGGCGCGAAATTTTACCAATTGGTCAAGAATGTCCTCGGGCAGCACCGACCCGACTGGCTCGACCAGCACCCGGATGGTACCGCCACAAGCCAGACCCACAGCAAAAGCATCTTGATCACTGACGCCGAATTCCAACTCGCGCGCGGTGCCATCAGCCAGTGCATCCATCGCTTCGACCACGACAGCGCCTTCAACACAGCCGCCTGAAACCGAGCCTTCAATCTCGCCTTCTCCGGAAATTGCCAGTTGCGATCCGACGCGCCGCGGCGCGCTACCCCAAGTCTCGATCACCGTTGCCAGAACAGCGCCCTTGCCCGCCCGATGCCAGTCGAGTGCTGTTTCGGGACACCTGTCAAATCGGTCCATGATCGTGGCCTCCTGCCTTGCTCGGGGCGACCTTATCACGTCGCGCGGCGCTGTCTCCCCCTGCGATAGTGGTAAGTCGCAAACCCGTGATGCACAGGCGCGTGACTGGGTCAGGTTTCCATACAGAACATGACCTGCGGCGCGGCATTTTGCGCCAGACAAGTGGTTTTCAAGCGCGTTGCCCCATTTCGAACCGCCCCCGGTCCTGAAACATGCAGGCGTCCGCCTGCATGTCATACGTCGGGCTTTCACAGGGGCGTCACTCGGAAGTGAGAAAGCCTGAATTGTGTTGAGCAATTTCTGATCTCTAACGCTGTTGCAGGCCAAGCGCAGTTGCTCTGGCCGCGAACAACATAGCGAAAGGCTTCCCTTAATGTCCCTGCTTCGGATCACTGTTACCAATACCTCGCCCGAGGGCGGCACGTTTCTCACCCCGTTCTGGTTCGGATTGCACAACGGCACGTTTGACCTTGGCGATGTTGGCGATGCCGCGTCACCCGGACTTGAAGCCTTGGCCGAAGATGGCAGTTTTGATGCCATCGCCACCGAACTGACCGGAGCCGACGCCGGAGCCGTGGGCGGTGCCGTTTTCGGGAATGCCGGTCCGATCGCTACGAGCGAAGTGGCGACGACTCTGTTGGACGTCGACGGCATGTCCCTGCCCTATATTAGTCTTGCGGCCATGCTTCTTCCGTCCAACGATGCATTCATCGGAACGCTGGAAGCGGTTGAACTTTACGGTGAGGACGGTGATTTCATCGGGCCCGTGACACTGACCTTTGACGGGACCGATGTCTACGATGCAGGCACCGAGGTGAACACCGAACTGGACGCGGCGTTCATCAACCAGACCGGGCCGAACACCGGCGAGACCGAAGACGGCGTCATCACCCAACACCCCGGCTTCAACGGGTCTGAAGGCAATCCGGACGGTTCAGGCGATCAAATCATTCTAGGCGGGTCCAATGCTTTCGGCGTACCAATTGACGAGGTGGTTGCAGATTTCACAATCGACGGCGCGCAGATCGCACAGGTTAAAATCGAAGAAGTCGTAGAACTGCGGGTGACTGTCACCAACACGTCCTCTGACGGTGGTACTTTCCTCACACCGTTCTGGTTCGGTTTGCATGATGACGGTTTCGACCTTGGCAATCGCGGCGAAGCGGCTTCAGCTGGGTTGGAGGCGTTGGCCGAAGACGGTAATTTCGATGCTATTGGTGCCGAATTGCTGGCAGCTGATCCGGATGGCGTGGGTGGTGCGATCCTCGGCTCACGCGGACCGATCGCAACCGGCGAGACAGCCAGCACCACGATCCTTGCCAGCACCGCCACGCCGTTCATCAGTTTGGCCGCAATGCTACTGCCATCAAATGACGCGTTCATCGGGACCCTGAACCCCGTCGAATTGTTCGACGAGAACGGCGATTATCTTGGCGATCAGGTTCTGACTTTCGAAGGATCAAACGTCTACGATGCAGGCACCGAGGTGAACACCGAACTGGACGCGGCGTTCATCAACCAGACCGGGCCGAACACTGGCGAGACCGAGGGCGGCGTCATCACCCTGCACACCGGCTTCAACGGGTCCGAGGGCAATCCTGACGGTGACGGAGACCAGATCATTCTGGGTGGGACCAATGCCTTTGGCGTGCCAATTGATCCGACAGCGGCTGACTTCACCCTCGAGGGCGCACAGATTGCTCGGGTCTCGATCGAAGAAGTGGCGGTGCGCCTTGGTTCTGCTGCAGACGAGGTGTTCGAAGTTAGCGATTTCGCGTCGGCCGCGCGGATTGCGGGCAACGGTGGCGCCGATGTGATTGATGCAAGCGAAACATCCTTCGATGACGTTGAAATCAGCCGCATCGACGGCGGGTTCGCCATTGCGACCGAAACCGGATCGGCGTTGCATATCTCTGGGATCGAAGAGATCCGCTTTGACGATGAAACCTTGTCTGTGCAAAGCGGCGGCGCGGTTCAGACCGTCGGCTTGTTCTACGAAACCCTATTGGGTCGGGACAGTGACATTGCCGGTCTTAGCTTTTGGTCTGCGCTGGGTGCCGGTGATTTCGGCCTGGGCAACGTGGCAGACTTCATTCTTGCGTCAGACGAATTTGTCACCAATGTCGGCACACTGGACGGCACAGATGCCTTCCTGGACTTCATCTACCAATCCGCGTTGGGACGTGAAGCTGACGCCGAAGGCCGGGCATTCTGGGAAGATGCATTGGAGTCCGGCGCCGTGGATCGGGGCGATGTCGCGCTTGGCTTTGCCACGGCCGATGAAACACTGGGGCGTTTTGCCGACACCATCGACGATGGGTTTATCCTGTTCGGCTAAGGACATGATGATGACCTGAAGACATGCGACGGGATGTTATGGCCCGTCGCAACCGCCGCCACTCACGCAGCCTTGGTCACATCATACCCGTACAGCCAGTCAAACCGGCCCAGCATCTTGTCAGGGGCCACCCGGCTGAGCACTCCCAGCGCGGTATGGGCGGCAAAGCGGAACGGTCCCGGCGACAGGTGGTAATTGCGGGCGTTCTTGCTGGCCGCATCGATCACCCGTGTGACCCGCGCCTTGCGGCGTTGTTGATAAGCCGCAAGGCCGACTTCTTTGTCGGGCGCCTGCGCCAGCGCATCCGCCAGAACCCACGCGTCTTCCATCGCCATGTTCGCGCCCTGCGCCAGAAATGGCAGTGTGGGATGCGCCGCATCCCCCAATAGCGCCACACTGGGCCCATGCCACCGCGCTGCAACCGGATGACGGAAGAGGCCCCAGACACCCGGAGCATTGGCCTGCGACAGGATCTGGCGCACCTCGGCATCGAACCCGGCAAACGCCTTGCGCAGATTGTCGGCATCATCTTTCTGCGACCAGCTTTCGGCGGCCCATTGGGCACGCTCTTCGACCGCAACCACGTTAAGAAGAGTGCCGTCGCGCAACGGATAGGTCACCATGTGTCGCCCTGGCCCCATATGGACCCGCGCATGTGGCGGATGGCCGGTGATGTTGGGCACGATACAGCGCCATGCAACCTGTCCTGTGAAGAACGGCCTTTGCGCCGCATTTAGCACCGGACGCACCGCCGAATGGATGCCATCAGCGCCGATGGCCAGATCGGTTTCGCGGCAATCGCCGGTGGCCAAAACAATGCGTGGACGGTTGCCGGGCACCAGCGTGTCAACGCGCTGCAAAAGCCGCACTTGAACCCCAGCCGCGCGCGCAGTGGCAGACAGAAGGTCCACCAGATCAGCGCGGTGGACGAAGAAATAGCGTTGGTCTGGCGGCAAACGGGACAGGTCGAGCCGGGCCACCTCGGTCCCGGTGCTGCCGTTGCGCAGCGAGACCGCCTGCCCCTGCACACAGCGGCTGGCCAGGTCATCCCCCAGACCCAGCGCCTCAATCACGCGCAAACCGTTGGGTGACACCTGAATGCCTGCGCCCACCTCGGTGATTTGCTGTGCCTGTTCCAGCACTGTCACGCTGGCACCGCGCTGGCGTAGAGCCAGTGCGCAGGTCAGCCCGCCGATGCCGCCACCGATGACGGTGATGTCCAGAGTGCTGAGGTCCAATGCCGTCCCCTTGAAAACAAACGCGCCAGAGCATGGCTCCGGCGCGTCACTTCACATACATGCGTCGCGCTTCAATCGTCGCGGTGTACTTTCTCGCGGCGTTCGTGACGTTCCTGCGCCTCGAGACTGAGTGTTGTGGTCGGACGAGCCACCAGACGTTTGAGCGAGATCGGCTCGCCTGTTGCCTGGCAATAACCAAACTCCCCTTCGTCGATCCGGCGCAGGGCTGCGTCGATCTTAGCGACCAACTTGCGCTGGCGGTCACGAATCCGCAGCTCAAGCGCGCGGTCGGTTTCTTCAGACGCGCGATCCGCGACATCCGGAATATTTCGTGTGCCGTCCTGTAGACCTGCAATAGTGGATTTGCTGTCGCTCAGAAGCTCGCTCCGCTGCTCCAGCAGTTCCCTACGGAACCACTCCAGCTGGCGATCATTCATGAAGGGCTCATCCTCGGCGGGTCTGTAATCGTCGGGCAGGAAAGTTTCAGCTTTCATCTTAGTCCCCTTGTCTACGCCAGTATCTGTCATAGAAATTCCTTTAGATATCTGGCACCCCTGTGGGCAGCACTTAACCGAAGGCCCACAGGTTGTCACTACCGAATAGCAGCACAAAACGGTGATTTCCTCGCGCCGGGACAAAGACACAAGAAGGCAGGACTGACATGAGATTTGAAGGCACGGACAGCTATGTGGCGACCGACGACTTAACCATCGCGGTAAATGCAGCCGTGACGCTGGAGCGCCCGCTTCTGGTCAAGGGGGAACCCGGCACAGGCAAGACGGAACTGGCGCGCCAAGTGGCGGCAGGGCTGGGATTGCGTATGATCGAGTGGAACATCAAGTCCACTACCAAGGCACAGCAGGGCCTTTACGAATACGACGCCGTCAGCCGCTTGCGAGACAGTCAGTTGGGCGACGAGCGGGTCAATGACGTGAAGAATTACATCCGCAAAGGCAAGCTGTGGCAGGCGTTTGAAGCAGATGAAAAGGTGGTCCTGCTGATTGACGAGATCGACAAGGCAGATATCGAATTTCCAAACGATCTGTTGCAGGAGCTCGATAAGATGGAGTTCCACGTCTACGAGACCGGCGAAACCATAAAGGCACGACAGCGGCCCATCGTCATCATCACTTCGAACAACGAGAAAGAACTGCCCGACGCGTTCCTGCGGCGATGTTTCTTTCACTATATCCGCTTTCCTGAACCCGACACGCTGCGCCAGATCGTCGAGGTGCATCATCCAGGACTAAAAGAGGCGCTGCTGACCACAGCTTTGACGCAGTTCTATGAATTGCGCGAACAGCCGGGATTGAAAAAGAAGCCATCGACATCCGAGGTATTGGACTGGTTGAAGCTGCTTTTGGCCGAGGACATGACGGCGGACGATTTGAAACGCGATGGGGCGAATGCATTGCCAAAGCTGCACGGAGCACTGTTAAAGAACGAGCAGGACGTGCATCTGTTCGAGCGGCTCGCCTTCATGGCGCGGCGCGAACGGCGGTAAGCTGGGAGCGGCAGATGTGTAGAAGCATCTGCCTGTTTCCGTCACCGGAACAGTTTGGGGGGCCACCTCTTGATGCGCCATAGGTTCACCCCCTCACGCCCCCCCTCCACCCTATCAGATTCACACATTTTGGTTGATTTTCTGCCCCATATTCCTTGCGAGTTGAGCGCCGTGCTTGATGGAT
>CANNCS010000092.1 GCA_947503115.1 uncultured Marivita sp. | reverse complement strand
TCTGGCTTATGACGCGCGAGGTATCGAAGCGTTCGAATTCGACAGCACAGGTAATTGGGCGCGTATCGCACTGAACGAACGCGACGGCTGGGTCGCAACCCGGTTCCTGACACGCGATGACGTTGCAACTCTGGGCGAATCGACTGTGCCCCAGGGGTTGATTTGTGGCGGAACAGAACCGTTTTGGGCCTTGGGTCTTTACGGTTCGGACGCGCGGTATTCCCACCCCACAGACGGCGACACCGATTTCGCTTTTGACAGCATCGTCACTGCCGAAGGCCGTCTTGGCAGTCCTGCGCTTCTGACACTCGCCACCGAGGGCAACCGCGTGATCGAAGCCACTGTCTCGGGTGCCATCTGCTTTGACGGGATGAGCGACCGATCCTACGGCTGGACGATCACCATGCAGTTGATTGCACCGGGCCAGCGGCGGTTCCTGTCGGGCTGTTGTCAGCTGCCGCGTGATTGAATGCGCCGACATATGCCAGCATTGATGCGACTCCCGATATGACCCTGTCACCGACTATCCGTGCCTGTCTGTGGATGATCGGGGCAATCGTGTCGTTCACATCAATGGCCGTTGCGGGCCGCGCGGTCAGCCTTGACCTCGATACCTTCGAAATCATGATGTATCGCAGCCTGCTTGGCGTGGTCATTGTGATCACCATCGCCAGCATCGCAGGCACCTTGCGCGAAGTACGCGCGCAAAAGCTGGGCCTGCATTTCATCCGCAATGTCAGTCATTTTGCCGGACAGAACCTGTGGTTCTATTCGATCACTGTGATTCCCTTGGCGCAGGTGTTTGCGCTGGAGTTCACGTCGCCGCTTTGGGTGATGCTGATGGCACCCTTCGTTCTGGGCGAACGACTGACCAAATCGCAGGCCATCGCAGCGGTAATCGGGTTCATAGGCATTCTGGTTGTGACTCGCCCCAGCCCCGACACGTTTCACATCGGTCTGGTCACCGCCGCGCTGGCGGCCATCGCTTTTGCCGGATCGGCTGTGTTCACGCGCAAGCTGACCCGGACCGAATCCATCACCTGCATCTTGTTTTACCTTACCGTGATGCAGGCGGTGCTTGGCCTAGGCTTTGCCGGATACGACGGTGATATCGCGTTACCAACCGCCGCCAACCTGCCTTGGGTTGTCGTGATCGCTATCGCCGGATTGGTCGCACATTTCTGCCTGACCACGGCACTGTCACTGGCCCCCGCCACCATCGTCATGCCCATTGACTTCACCAGATTACCAGTGATCGCCATTGTCGGAATGTTGCTTTATGCCGAACCTCTGGACCCGTTTGTCCTGATAGGTGCAGCCCTGATTTTTGCGGCAAATTACTACAATATCTGGTCATCCACCCGCGTGTAACGGGATTGTGACGCTACGGCATAACAGCGTCGCTTACGTACGGTAAAAATTGACCCATCGTCAGCCCTTTAGGTACGAATTTTGCAGAGGAGACGAAATAATCTCAAGGGATGAGGGTCCAAATGACGAGACTTATGACAAGCGCTATGGCGCTTGCCGTCGCAGCAAGCACGGCACATGCGGGCGGCATTGAACGCTCGAACAATGATTACGGGTTCCTGTTCACAACCAACGATCAGCTTCAACTCAGCTTTTCACATGTGATGCCGGAACTGTCGGGCAAGTACACACCCGAACTTACAGCAGCAGGCGGCGGCGAAAGCAGCACCGGCAACATGCTGACCGACTATAGCAACTACAGCCTCGCATATAAAAACGACTTCACCGAAAAGTTGTCGTTCGGCATGTATGTGAACAACCCCTACGGTGCAGGCGCGGAATACACTCAGGGGGTCTATGCTGGCCTGACCGCCGATTGGGACAGCGACCAGATCGCGCTTGTCGGCAAGTATCGCGTCACTGACCGCGTTTCGGTCTTCGGCGGTGCACGCTATGTGGAAAGCCAAGCGGACATCACCATCCCAGACCTTTTGGTGCGCAGTTCGGTCGGCCGTAACGCTCAGGGTTTGGGTGCTCAGGCGCAGGCCTTGGGTGCCGAAGCTCAGGCACTTGGCGCTCAGGCGCAGGCAGCAGGCGCAGCCGGTGATCTGGCCGCCGCACAAGAGCTTGGCGCTCAGGCGCAGGCGTTGGGTGCTCAGGCTCAGACGTTGGGTGCTCAGGCACAGGCGCTTGGTGCAGCCGCACAGGATTTCGGCACATCGATGGAATACAACGCCAGTGGCAGTCGCGTTGGTGACTGGGGCGCGATCCTTGGTGTCGCGTACGAAATCCCCGACATCGCACTGCGTGTCGCCCTGTCTTGGCAAAGCGAGATCACCCACACGTTCAGCACGGCTGAAACCATTGCCGGCCTCGGCATAGATGCCACGGGTGGCGACACCAAGGTGACAATGCCCCAGTCCGTCGCTCTCGATTTCCAGACCGGCATTGCGCCGGGCACCCTGCTCTTTGGTCAAGTAAAGTGGGTCGAATGGTCGAAATGGGAAGTCCGCACGCCGGAATACGAAGGTGTGACCGGCGGCAACGTGACCAGCTTTGAGAACGACCGCACCACATGGAAGCTCGGGGTCGGCCGCGCCTTTTCGGAAGACCTGTCGGGCTTTGTCCAGGTGTCCTACGAGGCGCAGAACGGCGACACCGTGTCCCGCCTTGCCCCGCGCGACGGCTATGTGAGCCTCGGCGTCGGTGGACAGTACAAGATGGACAACATGACCCTACGCGGTGGTCTTGAATACGCATGGATCGGCGAAGCCGAGGATGCGTCGGGCGTCAAGTTCGAAGACAACACGGCACTTGGTGTTGGTCTATCGCTGACCGTCGATTTCTAAAGCACGGCACCGATACTAACGGTAACGTCGCAATAAATGACCCCGTCGGACCTATGTCCGGCGGGGTTTCTCATTTCTGACGCCTGTACATTGCATCAGCACAACCGTTTGACGGCCCCGCGCCGCATCGTTAATCCCAAACGACAGGATTTCTGACATGGAACAGCGCAGATGATTTACTCTTCCGCACAGGGTTGGCGGGACGCGCCGCACAAACGCGTTGTACTGTTCGCCATGTCTGGCTTGGGCAAAACGCATATATCCAACCTGCTGCGCGACACCGGCGACTGGTTTCACTACTCGATCGATTACCGCATCGGCACACGTTACATGGGCGAATATATCGCCGACAACGCCAAGCGCGAAGCGATGAAGGTACCGTTCCTGCGCGAATTGCTGATGTCGGACTCTATCTACATCGGTTCGAATATCAGCTTTCACAACCTCGCACCGGTGTCGGCTTATCTAGGCAAACCCGGAGACCCCGCGCGCGGCGGTATGCCCATCGACGAATACCGCAAACGTCAGGACCAGTTCCGCCGCGCCGAGATGGCGGCACTGCTCGACACCGATTATTTCATCGACCGCGCGATGGACCTTTATGGCTATCCTCATTTCATCTGCGATACTGGCGGTTCGATCTGCGAATGGGTCGATCCCGAAGACCCGAACGATCCGATCATGGCAGAGCTGTCGAAACACGCTCTGCTTGTCTGGATCAAGGGCGATGCGGCACATACCAAAGAATTGATCCGCCGCTTTGACAAGGCGCCAAAGCCGATGGCCTATCAACCCGAGTTTCTGACCCGAGTTTGGGATCAATATCTTAGTGAAAACAATACTCAAGAAGATGACGTTGATCCAGACAGCTTCATCCGGTGGACCTATGCTCAGGCCCTTGCACACCGCCAGCCGCGATACCAAATGATGGCGGACCGCTGGGGGCTCACGATTGATGCCCACGATCTGATGGCCGATGCCTCGCCCGCCAATTTTGACGCGTTGATCGCAAGCGCACTAGACCAGAAAAGACCGTAAGTCATGCCGATCAAACTGCCCAACAACCTGCCCGCCTATTCCGTGCTCAAGCGCGAAGGCGTGATGGTGATTCCCGATGAGCTGGCCAGCCAGCAGGACATCCGCCCACTGCGGATCGCACTGCTGAACCTGATGCCCAAGAAAATCCAGACAGAAAACCAGTTTGCGCGACTGATCGGGGCAACGCCTCTGCAGATCGAATTCAACCTGATCCGCATGTCAGAACACCAAACCAAGAACACCGCAGCCGAGCATATGGAGAGCTTTTATCGCCCCTTTGCCGAAGTTGCGGACAGTGGCGAAAAGTTTGACGGGCTGATCATCACCGGCGCGCCAATCGAACATTTGCCTTTTGAGGACGTGACGTATTGGGATGAGTTGACGCAAGTCATGAACTGGACCCAAACCAATGTGCATTCCACCTTTGGCGTCTGCTGGGGCGGCATGGCGATGATCAACCACTTCCACGGCGTACCCAAGATTGAACTGCCGCATAAAGCGTTCGGCTGCATCCGACATCGCAGCCTCGCGCCGGCATCGCCCTATCTGCGCGGGTTCTCGGACGATATGGTGATCCCGGTCAGCCGATGGACCGAAATCAGGCGCGAAGATGTTGAAAAGGCTGGGCTTCCTATCCTGATCGACAGCACCGAAACCGGCCCTTGTCTGGTCGAAGACCCGACACACCGGGCGCTCTATGTGTTCAATCACTTCGAATATGACAGCGGTACGCTGAAGGACGAGTACGACCGCGACGTCGCCAATGGCACGCCGATCAACGTGCCTGCAAACTACTACCCCGACAACGACCCTAGCAAACCGCCTCAGAACCGCTGGCGCAGTCATGCGCATCTTCTTTATGGCAATTGGGTGTCAGAGATCTACCTGACGACTCCGTTTGATATCGAGCAGATCGGCGCTGCTAGCACGGATTTGCGCAACAGGTAGGAGGTCGGTTTGGCGTTAAAAGGGATGGGCGTACTACTTGGATGTGCGGCCGCTTTGGTGCTCACGACAGCCTGCACGGCAAGTTACCGAGAAACCAAGGCGGAAAAGCAGTTTCCGCCCCTTGGCCAATTCCTGACCGTCAATGGCACTCAGGTGCATTACGTCACCAAAGGCACCGGCCCCGATCTTGTCCTGATCCACGGTGCCAGTGGCAACCTGCGCGATTTCACCTTCTCACTGGTCGACAAACTGGCCAACCACTATCGCGTCACTGCGTTCGATCGTCCGGGGCTGGGCTATACCGAAAGGATCAATCCAAACGGCACGACGCTGATCGAACAGGCCACGCTGCTGGCCGATGCGTCTGACCAGCTTGGGCTGCAAAGACCCATGGTTCTTGGCCAAAGCTACGGCGGCGCTGTGGCGCTGGCATGGGCAGTGGAGCGCCCTGACAGCCTATCCGCGCTGGTCCTGCTCGCCGCCGCATCCAATCCGTGGACCACGGATCTGAGTCTATTTTACAAGATCACTTCAAACGATCTGGGCAGCGCCACCGTGGTGCCCGCTCTGACCGCGTTCGTGCCCACCCCCGTGGTCGACAGTGCCATCGAATCCGTCTTCGCGCCGCAAAAAGAACCCGAAGGTTATGCCGAATACATCGGCGCGCCCCTGACATTGCGCCGTGACACCATGCGCGCCAACGCCATGCAACGCGCCAACCTGCTGGACGAGATACAGGCTTTGTACCCACGTTATGGCGCCATCACCGTACCCACCGAAATCCTGCACGGCGATGCAGACACAACCGTTGGCCTGTCTATCCATTCAATTCCACTGTCACAGCAGATATCTGACGCGACCCTGACGGTGCTTAAAGGCATTGGCCACATGCCGCACCATGCCGCCGAACCCGAAGTTATCGCCGCGATTGATCGCGCGGCACAACGTGCGGGTTTGCGTTAATCGCATTAACATCCCATATTCAAATAAGAGCAGACGTAAGAAAGGGGCCCGCATGGACCTTCCCTTTGATGGTGCAATCAGCGCCTTTTTCAAAGACACCGCGCCGGACGACATCCGTAATGCGATCAAACGCGCGGATAAAGGTGATATCATCAACTCCGAATACCCCTATTCGGAACGCATGCCGCGCAAGGCTTACGAAAAAGACCTGGCCGCGTTGCAGATCGAACTGGTCAAGATGAAGGCATGGGCCAAAGAGACCGGTACCCGCGTCGCAATTGTGTTCGAAGGCCGCGACGCAGCCGGAAAAGGTTGCACAATCAAACGCTTCCGCGAAAATCTTAATCCGCGTGGCGCACATGTTGTGGCCCTGTCGAAACCCACCGAAACCGAAGCGTCGCAATGGTATTTCCAACGCTATATCGATCACTTGCCCGCCGCTGGTGAAGTTACGTTCTTTGACCGCAGCTGGTACAACCGCGGCGTTGTCGAACATGTTTTCGGGTTCTGCACCCCCAAACAGCGCGCGCATTTCTTCCGGCAAGTCCCTGATTTTGAAAAGATGTTGGTAGATGACGGCATCAAACTCTTCAAGATTTGGCTCAATGTCGGCCGCGCCGAACAACTGCGTCGCTTCCTTGAACGCGAAAGCGATCCGCTCAAGCAATGGAAACTTAGCTGGATCGACGTTGAGGGCCTCAAGAAATGGGACGCTTACAGTGATGCCATCCAAGAAACCTTTGCCCAAACACATACCGACCACGCGCCTTGGACCATCGTACGGTCCGACGACAAACGCCGCGCCCGGATCAACGCGATCCGCAGCGTCCTGACGCAACTTGACTACACCCGCAGGGACATCAAGGCATTGGGACAAGTTGATCCCAAGGTCTGCGGGGGACCGGACATCTGGGATGGCTAAACGCGGCTACCATCATGGCAATCTGAGGCAGGCCCTCGTTGATGCAGCGCTCGAGCTGATCACCGAAAAGGGCCCGACGGGCTTTACCTTATCAGAAGCAGCAAAACAGGCAGGCGTCACACCCGCGGCCGTGTACCGCCATTTCGAAGGGCGCGAAGACCTGATCGCTGAAGCCGCACTTCAGGGCTACGAGATCTTCGCTGACGTGATGCAATACGCCTATGACAGCGGCCAACCCTCGGCGCTGGCCGCGTTCGAGGCGACGGGCCGCGCGTACTTGGCTTTCGCGCGAAAATACCCTGGCCATTACATTGCGATGTTTGAAAGTGGCATCTCGGTAAACCGCACCCCCGATCTTGCCGCTGCCTCGGGTCGCGCGCGTGCGGTTCTGGAACGCGCCGCCGAAGATCTGTCACAACATATTCCGCCGGAGAAACGCCCCCCCGCGTCAATGTTTTCAGCCCATATCTGGGCATTGAGCCACGGCGTGGTCGAGCTTTTCGCCCGCAACTCACCCGGCACCACCTCGCCTTTTCCGCCTGAAGAACTGCTGGAATCCGGTATCGGCGTCTACCTGCGCGGTTTGGGTCTCATTGCCCCAGATCAGTGACGTGACAAACGCCAAACAACGGACTACATGCCTCTCATGACACAAGAACTCCACATCGTCGGCGGCGGAATGGCCGGATCTGAAGCTGCATGGCAGGCTGCAAATCGCGGCGTGCAGGTCGTGATCCACGAAATGCGACCCAAGGTCGAAACCTTCGCCCACAAAACCGGCGATCTAGGCGAGATGGTTTGCTCCAACTCGTTCCGCTCGGACGATCACGAACAGAACGCCGTGGGTCTGTTACATTGGGAAATGCGCGAAGCCGGCGGATTGATTATCGACACCGCGCACCAACACCGCTTGCCCGCAGGCGGCGCACTTGCCGTTGACCGTGACGCTTTCAGCGCTGAAATCACCCGCCGCCTTAATGCACACCCGAACATTCGCGTCAGCTACGAAGAAGTTACCGAACTTCCCAGCGAGGGCCATTGGATTTTCGCCACAGGCCCGCTGACCAGCGCCACCTTGGGGCAGGCGATCCAGTCCGAAACCGGCACCGACCGGCTGGCCTTTTTCGACGCCATCGCTCCCATCGTCTATTTCGATAGCATCGACATGAGCAAAGCATGGCTCCAGTCGCGCTATGACAAAGGCGAAACCGAAGAAGAACAACGCGCCTATATTAACTGCCCAATGGACAAGGCGCAGTACGAAGCCTTCATCGATGCGCTGCTGGCCGCCGATAAGACCGAATTTCATGAGGGCGAAACCGCTGGATATTTCGACGGCTGCCTGCCTATCGAAGTGATGGCCGAACGCGGACGCGAAACCCTGCGCCACGGGCCGATGAAACCGGTCGGCCTAACCAATCCACACCAGCCCGATGTGAAACCATGGGCTGTGGTTCAATTGCGCCGCGACAACGCACTTGGCACGCTCTACAACATCGTGGGCTTTCAGACAAAGATGAAGTACGGCGCCCAAGCGACTGTTTTCAAAATGATCCCCGGACTTGAGAACGCCAGCTTCGCGCGTCTCGGTGGCATTCACCGCAACACCTTTCTGAATAGCCCGACGCTGCTTGATGACCAAATGCGTCTGCGTTCAAAGCCGAATATTCGTTTTGCCGGTCAGGTGACAGGTGTCGAAGGCTATGTCGAATCTTCCGCAATGGGGCTACTCGCCGGGCGCATGGCCGCCTCAGAAATCACCGGCCAACCAATGCCGACTGTCCCGCAGGACAGCGCCCATGGCGCGCTGATCCACCACATCACAGGCGGCGCAGAGGCCAAATCGTTTCAGCCGATGAATGTCAATTTCGGCCTCTTCCGTCCTGTTGATGGCCTGAAAGGCGGACGACGCGGCCGCAAGGATCGGTACAAGGCCTACACAGACCGCGCCAAAACCGCGTGGTCCGAATGGCTGGCCACGCAGGATCCCGCCAAAGCAGCCGAATAGCGGTGTTCACAACACGGTTCGCCCCAAGTCCAACCGGCCAGCTACACCTGGGCCATGCTTATTCGGCGCTGCTGGCTCACGATATGGCACGGTCCGCAACGGGCCGTTTTCTGCTTCGGATCGAAGACACCGACACCGCCCGCTGCACTCCCGCCTTTGAGGCACAGATATACGATGATCTGGCATGGCTGGGCCTGACATGGGAAACGCCGGTCTTACGCCAGTCCGACAACACCGGAGCCTACGAGGCCGCACTCGAAAGCCTAGGCAATCTAGGCCTGCTTTACCCGTGTTCTTGCACACGCGGCGACATCCGGCGTGCCGCGTCGGCACCTCAGGAAGGCGCGCCAATGCACGGGCCGGACGGACTGATCTATCCCGGCACTTGTCGCCATCGCCGATGGGAAGACCGCACAGACACTGACGCCATCCGTCTTGATATGGCTCACGCCGTAAACAGCCTGCCCGCCTTGCCGCAATACACCGAAACGGGCGTGCACTCCGCATTAAGGTTAACGCGCGCTCACCTCACCGACGAAGTCGGCGACATCGTCCTGGCGCGGCGAGACACAAAAACCGCCTCTTACCATCTGAGCGTTGTCGTTGATGACGCAGAACAAGGCATCACCCATGTGATCCGAGGTAAAGATCTCGCCACGGCAACACCAATCCATGTGCTGCTTCAAGCTCTGCTTGGCCTGCCGACACCGACGTATCACCATCACGATCTAATCCGTGACGACGACGGAAAACGCCTCGCCAAACGAGACGACGCCCGCGCCATAGCGCTCTACCGCTCCGAAGGCTCAACTCCGCAGGACATCAGACGCATGGTTGGGCTGTAGTGCCTGCCCCCTGCTTCTTCTTTTTCCAAATATGCAAACACTACGCTTCAAGCGGCGCCATGATTTCCACTTCTGCGCCGCCCTGCACCTCGGTATAGAAACACGATCGCCGGTTCGTATGACAGGCCGGCCCGGTCTGATTCACAGTGACCAACAGGCAGTCCCGGTCACAATCCACCCGCAGCGCCACCAGTTCCTGAACATGACCCGAACTTTCGCCTTTGACCCAGAAAGCCTGTCGCGAGCGCGACCAATAGGTCACCCGGCCAGACTCAAGCGTCTTCGCCACCGCTTCGGCATTCATCCACGCCATCATCAGCACGTCACCGGTCACCGCATCCTGAGCGATTGCCGGGATCAGGCCCGCTTCATTATAGACCAAAGTCGCAGGATCAAAGCTCATTGGGAAAAACCTTTTTGCATCCGCCGTTTGGTCACCTATCTATTGGGGGAACGGCGAAAGGGAAAGCCATGTCCGGCGACACCGATCTGATCAAACTTTACTCCGCACGCATTCTCGAACTTGCGGCGGATATTCCGCATCATGCGCGGCTCGACGCTCCCGGGGCGACGGTCAAAAAACGGTCACCGCTTTGCGGCTCGACCGTGACTGTAGATGTGACACTGGTAAACGGTACTGTCAGTGCATTCGGCCAAGACGTCAAAGCCTGCGCGTTAGGACAGGCGGCAGCCTCAGTTGTGGGCGGCGCGGTCATCGGAACAACGCCAGATCAGATCATCAAGGCCCGCGATGAACTGCGTGTCATGCTCAAGGAAGACGGACCCGTCCCGTCTGCCCCGTTCGATGGGCTTGAAGTTTTGCGCCCGGCCGTGGCGTTCAAGAACCGTCATGCTTCGATCCTGTTGACGCTCGAAGCCGCATCCGATGCAGTGACACAGCTTGCGGAAACGCAAAGCGCCTGATTTTCGAAATTTTACCGCCCGATAAAAAAACCGCCGCTCTTCTACTGAAGGCGGCGGTAAAGTGACGTGTTCGTTGGGGGCCGTCGTAGCTCTGAAGGCAGGCAACCTTCTGGGACAGGTGCATCAGTTGGGACAGGATGCGGATGAGCGATCAGGCAAAAAACACGCAGGCAGAAAAAAGTAACAGGTCAGACAAGAACCGGCAGATGCAGCGCCACAACCAGCATCACCACCAACGACATGGCCCCAAGCGCATCTTGAAGAAGCGGCGCATTGGTCTGAGCCTTGACGGCGTGAAGCGAGGTTTTGATCCGGTGCATCATGGGTAAGTCCTCCTTGTTGCCTCTTTGTTCTCATATCGCTGGCGCCCTGTAAAGAACTTTATGAGAACATTTGAGAACAAAAGTGGTTAACCGACCGAAATCAACTGAATCGCCTGATCCTGTTTCATCAAGTATAGCAGCGCCCGCGCGGCTTTACCCCGGTCCGATGTCAGGCTGGGATCATCCAAAAGAAGCTTGCGCGCATCATCCTGCGCCATCGCCATCAGGCTGGCCTGCCGTTCCAGATCTGCAATCTGGAACCGGGGCAATCCCGACTGAGCGGTGCCCAGAACATCGCCCGATCCGCGCATCTCAAGATCGACCTCGGAAATGCGGAATCCGTCCTCGGTTTCGCGCAACGTGGTCAGGCGTTTAAGCCCAGTCTCGGACAGTGGTGGCTGGTAAAGTAGCAGACAAGTCGACGCCGCCGCTCCGCGCCCGACCCGGCCGCGAAGCTGGTGCAACTGCGCCAGACCAAAGGACTCGGCCCGTTCGATCACCATGATCGACGCATTGGGAACGTTAACACCCACCTCGATCACCGTGGTCGCCACCAGAACCCCTGTCTGCCCCGAAACGAACCGCGCCATTGCGGCGTCTTTCTCGGCAGGTGGCATCTGACCATGGACCAGACCGACCACCCCTTCGCCCAAAATGGCGCGCAACCGCTTAAACCGCTCCTCGGCCGCTGTCAGGTCCGAGACCTCGCTTTCGTCCACCAAGGGACAGACCCAATAGGCCTGCCTTCCCTCGGCCACCGCCTGCCGCAAGCGGTCAACCACACCATCCATCTGTTCATTCGACAAGAGCGCGGTTTTCACGGGGGTCCGTCCGGGCGGTTTTTCGTCCAGCACCGACACATCCATATCGCCATATTGCGCCAGCGCCAGCGACCGAGGGATCGGCGTTGCCGTCATGACCAGAACATCCACCGCCATGCCTTTGCGCCCCAGCTCTAACCGTTGCCGCACGCCAAACCGATGCTGTTCGTCGATGATGGCCAGTCGCAAATCAGAGAACGCCACATCCTTCTGGAACACCGCATGGGTGCCAACAAGAATCTGGATGTCGCCCCGTGCCAACGCCGCCAGTTTTGCCGCCCGTTCGCTGCCCTTGTCCCGGCCCGTAAGCAATTCAAGCACAACGCCCGCATCCTCGGCCAATGGCTGCAAGCCCTCAAGGTGTTGGCGCGCAAGGATTTCTGTGGGCGCCATCATCACACCCTGCCCGCCCGCTTCAACCGCGGTGAGCAGCGCCATGAAGGCCACAAATGTCTTGCCGGAGCCGACATCCCCTTGCAACAGCCGGTTCATCCGGTGCGGACTGGCCATGTCATCGGTGATCTCGTCAATCGCGCGCATCTGAGCGCCCGTCGGGCGATATGGCAACGCAGTCATCACCTTGTGCCGTAGCTTCCCGGTGCCTGACGATTCAACGCCCGGCTTGGCCCGCCGTTGCGCACGGGCCAATGCCAACGTCAACTGGTGCGCCATCAGTTCGTCATAGGCCAGCCGCCGCCGCGCGGGACTGTCCAGCGACAACGCGCCCATGCCTTGCGGTGCATGCGCCATGCCCATCGCGACATGCCAGCTTGGCCAGTCTTCGCGTTCCATCAGCCTTGGGTCGATCCATTCTGCAAGGTCCGGCGCGCGGGACAGCGTGTCAGTCGCAGCTTTGACCATCGTCTTTTGCGTGACCCCGGCGGTCAGTGGATAGACCGGCTCGAACGGCAATAGGCTATCGACCTCATCGGGCATCAGCACATGATCGGGATGCACCATCTGGGCCATTCCATCGAAGAATTCGACCTTACCCGACACGATCCGGCGCGCGCCAAAAGGCAGCACACGCGCCACGTAGTCACCGCGCGCGTGGAAGAATACGATCTGAAAAGCGATCTGCGCATCTTCGACCTGCACCCGGTACGCGCCGCCCTTGTTGCGCGGCGGGCGGTGTTGGCCGATCTGAACTTCGACCGTCAGGGTCGCGGGAAGATCTGCGCCTTGCACCGTATCGCGCAAGCGCCGATCAACGATGGAATGCGGCAGAGTGTAAAGAAGATCGCGCGGCACCTCGACGCCCATATGACCAAGCGTTTCGGCAGTTTTTGGGCCGATGCCCTTAAGCCCGCTCAGATCGCCGAAGAGCGGAAATAGGATTTCCGGCCTACCGCTCATGCGCCCTCGATCAGGTCGAACCAGCCGTCTTCGTCGATGATATCAACGCCCAGATCCCGCGCCTTGGTCTCTTTCGATCCGGCTCCTGGCCCAGCAACAAGCAAGTCGGTCTTGGCTGACACCGATCCCGACACCTTGGCCCCCAGGGATTCCGCCCGTGCCTTGGCCTCGGCCCGGGTCATGCGCTCAAGAGTGCCTGTAAAGACCACAGTCTTGCCCGCAACCGGGCTGCCTTCCGTGCGGGGTCGTTCGGCTTCTTGCACGGTCAGGTGCGCCACAAGCCGGTCAATGGAGGCGCGTTCGGCGTCTTGTGCAAAGCTGTTGACCACTGAATTGGCGACGACCGAGCCGATGCCGTCGATATCGATCAGGTTCGCCCATGCCTCGCCTTCGGGATCATGGGCCGCATCAATGGCGGCTTGGAACGTGTCCCATGTGCCGTAGGACCGCGCAAGAAGGTTTGCGACCACCTCGCCCACATGTCGGATACCAAGAGAAAAGATCAATCTTCCCATTGGGATACGGCGCTTTTCATCAATCGCATCAAAAAGATTTTGTGCCGACTTATCGCCCCAGCCCTCACGGTTCTTGAGCTGCTGCATCCCGCTGCCGTAGCGGTCGCGAAGGGTGAAAATGTCGGCGGGTTCCTTGATCCAGCCGTCATTGTAGAACTGTTCAACCTGTTTCGTGCCCAAACCTTCGATGTCGAAGGCCGCGCGGGACACAAAGTGCTTGAGCTTTTCGACCGCCTGCGCCGGACAGATGAGACCGCCTGAGCACCGTCTAACTGCGTCGCCCTCTTCACGGATCGCCTCGGACCCGCACTCAGGGCAAAGTTTCGGAAATTCATAAGGTTGCGCGTCATCCGGGCGTTTGTTGAGGTCGACATCAGCAACCTTGGGGATCACGTCACCCGCACGGTAGACCTGTACCCAATCGCCCACGCGAATGTCCTTTCCCCCTCGGATCGGAACACCATTGGCGTCGCGCCCGGCGATGTAATCTTCGTTATGCAGTGTGGCATTCGACACCACGACACCGCCCACCGTAACGGGGGTAAGCCGCGCCACCGGGCTGAGCGCACCAGTGCGGCCGACCTGAATGTCGATCGCTTCAAGCCGGGTCCACGCCAATTCGGCTGGGAATTTATGCGCAATTGCCCAGCGTGGCGTGGTGGATCGGAAGCCGAGCCGCGATTGGTAGCCGAGGTCATCGACCTTGTAGACCACGCCGTCGATGTCATAGCCCAACGTCGCGCGTTGTTCTTCGATCGCCTTGTAATGCGTGATCATGTCATCGGGGCTGTCGCAGCGCTGGGTCAGCGGGTTGGTCTGAAATCCAAGGTCTTGAAGGCGTTGAATGGCTCCGGTTTGCGTGTCCGCCAGCGGTGCACTGAGCGCGCCCCAAGAATACGCAAAGAATCTCAACGGGCGGTCCTTGGTGATGTTGGCATCCAATTGCCGCAAAGACCCAGCCGCGGCGTTGCGCGGGTTGGCAAAGGTTTTTGCACCCTTGGCCGTTTGGCGCGCGTTGAGATCCGCGAAATCGGCGTGGCTCATGTATACCTCGCCACGCACTTCGAGGGTTTCCGGCGCGCCGATCAGTGTTTCGGGAATGTCGTCGATGGTGCGCGCGTTGGCAGTGACGTTTTCACCGGTGGCGCCATCACCCCGCGTGGCGGCCTGTACGAGTTTCCCGTTCTCGTATCTTACGGACAGCGATAACCCGTCGATCTTGGGCTCCGCCGTGTAGGCCAGCGGATCTGTGTCCGACAGGCCCAGATAACGCCGAATGCTTTGGTCAAAGCTGGTGATGTCCGCGTCTTCGAACGCGTTGGACAGCGACATCATCCGCACGTCGTGTCGGATCTTGGCAAACCCATCGGCCACCGGAGCACCGACTTGTTCGCTTGGGCTGTCAGCGCGTTTCAGGTTTGGGAAATGTGCCTCAATTTCGGCATTACGAAGCTTCAGGCGGTCGTAATCCGCATCCGACATTTCGGGCGCATCTTCGGTGTGATAGGCGGTGTTTGCCGCGGCAAGAAGGGTTGCAAGACGCTCCAGCTCGGCCTTCGCGTCCAATTCTGTCAGGTCTTTGACCGCGATGTCCTGCTTTGCCATGTGCCCCCCCTGGCCCTGATCTTGAACAGAGTGATAGGCCCGGGGGTGCACAGCGTCCAGATTTGAAACGACCTTTGATCCGACTTCCTGTCGTTCAGGGCGCGTTAAAGGGCAACCAGACCGGCACAGGACTGCCCGTCATCGCCTGTTCGGCAGTCTATGCGCCAATAGCAAGACGGCCGGGTTCTTCAACCTCTGGATCCCGAAGGACATAGCCCCTGCCCCAGACGGTTTCGATGTGACTGCCGTCGCCCGTCGCTTCGGACAGTTTCTTGCGTAGCTTGCAGATGAACACATCAATGATCTTAAGTTCGGGTTCATCCATGCCACCATAAAGGTGGTTGAGGAACATTTCCTTGGTCAGCGTTGTGCCTTTACGCAGGCTGAGCAGTTCGAGCATCTGATATTCCTTGCCAGTCAGATGCACCGTGTTTCCTTCGACCTGAACGGTTTTGGCGTCAAGATTGACCTCGACACTGCCGGTTCGGATGATCGACTGCGAATGCCCTTTGGACCGCCGAATGATTGCATGAATGCGCGCGATCAGTTCTTCACGATGGAACGGTTTTGTCAGGTAGTCATCGGCACCAAATCCGAACCCCTTGATCTTGTCCTCGCTGGCGTCGTTACCGGATAAGATCAAAATCGGCGTTTCGATCCGTGCAAGACGCAATTTCCGTAAGACATCAAAGCCGTTCATGTCTGGCAGGTTGAGATCCAAGAGGATCAAATCGTAGTCATAGAGCTTGGCCAGATCGATGCCTTCTTCCCCCAGATCGGTGGAATAGACGTTCAGATTGGCATTACCCAACATCAATTCGATGCTTTTCGACGTCGTCGGGTCATCTTCGACCAAGAGTACGCGCATCCAGTTTCTCCGCAATGTCAGCGTCCGGCATGTGGCAGTCTGACCGGAAATAGTTAACCTTAAGTTAGCACCGGACCTTGCACAAAAACAACCTAAAGATGTATTAATGCACCGACCTCACCTAAATCGTTGCACCGCCGTCGCCTTGAGCGCGTCGCGACCGTGCAACATGGACGCGGCGATCCAGGCATCCAGTTCTTCCTCGCTGAGGTCATATCGCGACAGGGCTTCTTTGCGTGTGATCAGGCTGTGCACTACCGCGTCCACGACTACAGCTTTGCGCGATGCCACCCAACGATATGTGTTCGGCGGCGGCAGATCGGCCTGCGACAGGATCGTGCCATCTGCAAGGGTCACTGTTCGCGGACCGTTCGCTTTTTTGAGATACATATTCCGGCCCTTTCCAAGCCAAGTCGTCTTGCTTGCGGGCAGTTTTGAGCCATGAGCCTTAATGTGACGTGAAGCCAAGGGTTGAGAGTGTGTCGGATTTACCTATATTTCGCGCGATCACCCCGACTTACCCGGAGACAGCCAGATGGCCCTCGATGCGCCGACCCTAAATTCGCTTGGATTCGCCAAGCCCCCATCGGAGACTCGCGTCGTTGTGGCGATGTCCGGCGGCGTGGACAGTTCGGTTGTCGCCGCCCAACTGGCCGAGGAAGGCTACGATGTCGTTGGCGTGACGCTTCAACTGTATGATCACGGTGCGGCTTTGGCCAAGAAAGGTGCGTGTTGCGCCGGGCTCGATATTCACGATGCGCGCCGCGTGGCCGAAGATATGGGCTTTCCACATTACGTGCTGGACTACGAAAACATCTTCAAGGATGCGGTGATCGATGAATTCGCCGACAGCTATCTCGCGGGCGCGACACCTGTGCCGTGCATTCGCTGCAACGAACGGGTGAAGTTCAAGGACCTTCTGGAAACGGCCAAGGATCTGGAAGCCGATTGCATGGCGACCGGTCACTACATCCAGCGCAAGATGGGGGAACACGGCCCCGAACTTCATAGCGCCGAAGACGCAAACCGCGATCAAAGCTATTTCCTGTTCTCAACCACGCCGGAACAGCTGGATTACCTGCGTTTTCCGCTGGGTCATCTACCGTCCAAGGACGCGACCCGCGAACTCGCGGCGCGCTACGGCCTGCAGGTGGCAGACAAGCCCGACAGTCAGGACATCTGTTTTGTGCCGAACGGCAACTACGCGCAGGTGATCGAAAAACTGCGCCCCGGTGCGGCGGAACCCGGCGAGATCGTGCATGCAGATGGTCGTGTGCTGGGCGAACACAACGGCGTGATCCACTACACCATCGGTCAGCGTCGGGGCTTGGGCATCGGCGGGCTGGAGGAACCGCTTTATGTGGTCAAGCTGGACGTGGACACCAAACAGGTGATCGTCGGTCCGAAAGAGATGCTGTCCACCCTCACTATCCCGGTCCGGGAAATCAACTGGTTGGGTGACACGCCCTTCACCAGCCAACCCGAATGGCATGTCTCGGTCAAAGTGCGCTCCACTCGCCCCCCTCGCGAAGCGATCATTCGGCCACTGTCGGACACCACAGCCGAGGTCGAGCTGCTGACGCCGGAAGAAGGCGTGTCGCCGGGACAGGCCTGCGTGTTCTATCAAACCGAAGGCAGTCGCATCCTTGGCGGTGGCTGGATCTGGCGCGGTTGACGGAAAAACATTGCGTCCGGGCCGCGCTTCTTTCACCCTGCCAAAGAGCAGAAAAAAAATTCCCACCTCTGATGTCCGAGCCTGATTGCGCCCATGTCATTTGCATCGTGCCCAAGCTGGGCGCGGGCGTGGCTGGTGGCAAGATCAACGCGGTTTATACGCGGATGAACCTGCTGGCTGACAAAGCGGGAACCAAGGTCACACTTCTCAATCTACAACATGGGTGCAACCAAAAGGTCGCCTTTGCCGAACTGGTCAAGGCCGGGTTGTTGGATCCGAGGATTGAACATCAGTCGATCAATGAACTGTGTGCCTTACCCCAGACCGCAACGTCTGCACCGCCGCCGTTGCCCGATTGGGATGCCACGAAAGACCAACAGGGCAGCAAAAAGCGCGTCACCTACCTCCGAAATGGCGTCGCAGTGATGCGCGACAGCCTTGAGCAGACCGTCGCGGGAGTGCTGACCACGCGGCACTTGTTGACGGAGCAAGATCGCGACATCCGTTTAAAATACCTAGACGACGCACTGGTCGAAAGCCGTGAAGCCTTTGGCGATGGGTTCGTCGACAAGGTGGCCTTTGTAGCGGGACATCCGGCAAGCCGTACGCGGCGCGAACACGGGCGGATGGTGGAGATCGAGGATTTCACGATGGGTGAAACCTTCTCGGACGAGGTTGCGCATCACCGTTCCTTGGTGCGGCAGCACTTTCCGGAAGATGCTATCGTGTTTATCGACGGGATCACATCTTCCCATCTTTCCCATCCAATCCCGGCGCGCAAAGTGTTGTTTCTGCATGCTGATCATCGCAATTCTTCGGGCAAGATCGTGCCCCGCTCACGCGGCCTGATCGAAACCTTCGACGGGGACGCGATCATCACGGCGACGCATGTACACAAGCAGCGATTGGACGCGGAACTGGCCCACACGGCACCCGTGCGGGTCATCCCGCATTACACCGATGCTGCGGCAACCCTCGGCACATCTCGCAAACACATCTGTACCGTGTCGAGGCTGGAACTGACCGGCAAGCCGATCCACCAATGTATCGAGGCCTTTGTCCGGGTCATGCACCTGATCCCCGACACCAATTACCTGATCTATGGTGCGGGCCTGGGTCAAGCCCGCTTGCAGCAGTTAATCGACCACCATGATTGCGGCGACCGGGTGCATCTGATGGGACACACCGCGAACGCCGCCAAGGTGTTCAGTAACAGCCTGTTTTCCCTCGCCCCGACTATGACCGAAGGCTTCGGCTTGGCGCTGCTCGAAGCGTTGACCTGCGACTGCCCAGTGATCAGCTACGATGTGGACTATGGCCCGCGCGAGTTGATCCAGCCCGGAAAGAATGGTGAATTGGTGCACCCGGGGGATATTGATGCCATCGCGGCGGCAATCCTCAAGGTGCATGCCGACCGCGACAGATATGCGGCGAGCTGCGCCGCGTCAGTAGAGCACTACTCCTTCGACAGATACCGGGACCGATATCATCGATTGATCGACGATCTTGTTTCCAATCGGTTCTATTTCGACCTGTCCGCTCGCGATCTCAAAGAAGAAATGCTGCGCGCGCTGGACAAGGCACCTGTACAACAGCGGGATCGGCTTCTGGAGCTTTACATCCATCAATGCGATCATACCAAGGGCTGCGATCATTGACCCACTTTCGCCCAATCTCTGGTTCCGATTGACGTGATGACGTCCGGTAGG
>CANNCS010000091.1 GCA_947503115.1 uncultured Marivita sp. | reverse complement strand
CTACCGGACGTCATCACGTCAATCGGAACCAGAGATTGGGCGAAAGTGGGTCAATGATCGCAGCCCTTGGTATTAGCGGTATTGAGGCGCCGCTTCAGTCTGGTCCCGGTGGGCCAACAGTTTGAGCCGAAAGACGCTTCCTTCACCTTTCTCGCTCCTCACTTCGAGGCTCCCTCCATGTAGTTCTGCCAGTTCCCGTGAGATTGGCAGGCCAAGACCGATACCTCCCGTGGCGCGCGCATTGGATTTGTCCAATTGACCAAACCTGTCGAATATCTGAGCCTGGTCTTCCGGCGCCAACCCATCACCACAATCCTGCACTTCGACCAGGACCATATCGTTGGATGTGCTTAGACGGATGATGATGTCACCATCCGCAGAAAACTTCACGGCGTTCCCTACCAAGTTGTAAAGGATTTGTCTGATACGTGTCGGGTCAGCAAATACGTCCGCCGCGTTGCCCTCTATCGTGATTTTCAGTCCCTTCTTTTCCGCGTCCGCTTGCAACTGCTCCACGACGGATTTGCAAATCGGGGTCAGCGAAACCACTTCGCGACGCAGTTGCAGCGTTCCTTCCTCCAAAGCGGCAAGGTCGAGAATCCCATTGATCAGCGCCATCAATTGATGACCAGCCGTGTCGATCTGTTTTGAAAACCGCTTAACATCATCATTGTAGGCGGCAAGCTTTGGTTGCAGCTGGCTTGTATCGGCTTCCAAGGCCGCGTCTTCGAGCGCCCTAAAGGTCGGCAGTATCTCTGGATTTGCCAAGAACGTATTGTAACCCAAAACCACTGTCAGGGGTGTCCGCAACTCATGGCTAACGGCATTAAGGAAGTAGCTTTTTGCCGCGCTGGCGGCCTCAGCACGCGCCAACGCATCTTTAAGAGACGTAATATCGACGCGAAAACCAACGGTGTTCCCGCTGGGCGTAAGACGTTCAACGACCCGCAGCCAACGTCCGTCATTTAGCTCTTGCTCAGTGGGTGTGCCATAAGACGTGTGTAGTCTTAGACGCTCGGCGAGCCATTCTTCTTCGCGTCCAAGAGCAGCTTCGTATTGTCCCTTCTTTAGTCCATATCTCAAGATGTCCTCAAAGCTCGTACCGATGACCATCGCGTCAGCTGAAACGCGGTACAACTCTCGATAGCGTTGGTTGCAGGCGATAAGCCTGTCGTTTTTATCGTAAAGAGCAAAGCCGTCCTCAAGTGCTTCGATGGCTTCCATCAGTTGGGTCTCTGCGCGTTGTCGGCGCGAATATGCCCAATTGAATGCGCGCATCACAAGCAGCGCCAAGACAGTGAAAAACGCCACAACAGCCCAAAGACGTATCATATTTGGGCTGGATTGCGCCCATCCATCGGGGGGAGCAACCGACACAACCCAATCAACACCGTAGAGCTGCACGGGCGCAGTGATCGGATCTCTATCGCGAAGGTCCGGTGCCCCGAACAAAAGATCACCCTGATGATTATGAACAGCAAGCTCCAAGTTAGGCGAGTTTTCGAAGAACCCTGTTGAAGTGAACAGCTTGTTCTTGTCGATCACCAACGAGATCATACCCCAGACGCGTCTTTCCTCTGCCGAGTTTTGAGTGACCAAAACAGGGCTTCTCAGGATGAAGCCCTGCCCGCCTTGAACAAGATCGAATGGTCCATCCAGAATGGTTGCCTTCTGTTCAATTGCTCGATTAACACCCCGCGCAAAATCAGGGCGTTGCCTGAGATCGAGCCCAATGACCGATTGGTTCGATTGCAAAGGATAGACATATTCGACCACCAGATCTGGTGCGACCGCAATGTTAAGAACGGCTTCGGACTCTGCCAGCATCGTTTCTGCAGTTCGCATAAATTGCGCCAAAGACAGCGCTTGGTCGGCTTCGAATACTGCCGATATGCCTTTGTTGATCAGGACCTTTTCATGGATTGCCTGCTCCAATACCGAAACGAACGAAGCGCTTGCCAGCGTTAGTCTCTCTTCCTGATCGGCAACGTGCTGGTCCCTACTAAGTGCATTCAGCACCGTTCCAACCACAATCGCGACAAAAAGAATTAAGGAATAGCTTACGAAAGAGCGATTCATCGTGCCTCGGTTCGTACGGAGTATCGTGGAACACGGTCAAACACATAACTTGGTCGCTCAAATCCAGCGACCATACACACGCCAATATTAATTTGAACTATGCCTCTTCGTTAAAGCGTCAAATCGTTCTGGTGCTTCCAGCATATCCAAGCTGACAGGTTCCACACCCCTCGATTGCGAATTGTATATCGGTGCGTCCAGAATCACACAAAATGCATTTCGTAGACGCCTTTACCAAAGTCAGTCTTTTTTCTGGAGCAACCGATTGAAACTCATCGAGATGTGCGCCTGCTGAATCTGCGCCACAGCATTCAGATCACCCGATCTGATCGCAAGTTGAATTGCTTCAAGCTCGTGCAAGAAGATCTCGTATTCTTCCTGCAAATCCAGCTCTGCTTTGATCGCGCGCACCAACCACAGCCTTTTGGTTTGATAGTACAAACGTTCCAAAACTTGCCGAAGCGGTTCGTTTGCAGTCAGCTCAAGGAGAGCTTCGAAAACTTCCATGTCCAGCACGGTAAAGCTTTGCGGTGTCCCCGATACGGCCATTTCGGCCGCGCGATCGATCAGACCTTGCAGTCGGTCCAGAAAAACTGTGTCAGGCAACACAGGATCAAGCCGCCCGGTCAACGCTGTCAATTCTACACGCAGTCTGTAAGCTTGTTCCAATTCGGTAATATTGGCGTCTGTGACAATAGTCCCCACGCCGTGCACAGAGTGCACCAATCCCTCTTCTTCCAACCGCGCCAACACTCGGCGCATCGGTGTCCGGCTGATGCCAAATTCCTGTGCCAAGGCGATTTCGGAAAGCTGCGTTCCGGGTGGATAGTCCAACAAGCAAATGCGCCGCCTTAACGTATTATGCATCGCTGCATGGCGATCTTTGACCGTCAGTCCTATGTCGTTGCAGTCATCAGCCACCCAGCCGTGCCCCGAGCCGCTCCAACATGCCCAGACATTGCCCCAATTGTTCCAACGCGATGAATTCGTCCGCCTTGTGCGCTTGTTCAATCGAACCAGGACCACAAACCACAACATCTGTGCCCATGGCCTGAAACAACCCTGCCTCCGTCCCGAATGCCACCACGTCGCAACTGTTCGCGCCCGTGAGCTCCGATACGATTTTTCTCGCTTCGTTTTCGTCAGTAGGGATCAGGCCGACCACCTCGCCAATGGTGTCTGTGGTGATAAAGGCTCCGGGATGAACCGCTCGCATCTTGGGCAATAGTTCATCTTCGCAGTAGCGTCGCAGGCTGTCCTTAACGAATTCCGCATCCCCCTGCTGAACCGGCCGCATCTCCCAATCGACCCGAGCCGACGGTGCAATGACGTTATGAGCAACACCGCCCACCAATGCCCCAACATTCACAGTCGTCCAAGGCGGGTCGAATGGCGAATTGTCCGGAACACGCGCGCGCAATGCCTCTTTAAGACCCAAAAGATGGTTCACATAGCGCACCGCATATTCGACAGCGTTGACCCCATGATCTGGCAAAGAACCATGGCCAGCCAAGCCGTTGAACCGCGTGGTGTATTCGTTGCAACCTTTGTGGCCGTCGATAATCCGCATTTCGGTCGGCTCACCGATGATGGCCACACCGGGCGTCAGCCCGCGCTCCGAAAGGGTTTCCGCCAGATGGCGCGCCCCCAGACAGCCGACCTCTTCATCGTAGGTGAATGCAAAATGCACTGGCCTGTCACCAACGCACTCTGCGAAATGAGGCGCCATTGCAAGCGTTGCAGCAATGAAGCCCTTCATGTCGCATGTGCCTCGCCCATATAAAAGGCCACCCGCCCTATCCATGACAAATGGATCGCGGGTCCACGCCTGATCCGTGACGGGGACCACATCACTGTGACCTGACAAAAGGACGCCGCCGTTTCGATCCGGCCCCAAAGTGGCAAACAAATTGGCTTTGGTTCCGCAAGGAGACGACATCACCTCGCAACGCGCGCCAGCATCTTCTAGCAAGCCCGCCATGTGCTGGATCATGTCGAAGTTACTATCCGCCGAAATTGTAGGATAAGCGACCAAATCGCCAAGGATCTCGGTTGTGCGCTGGAGGTGATCCACGGTGCTAGCCCTTAACGAACAATTTGCGCTCGACGTTACACAAGGCTTCGGCTGGTCCACTTTCCTTGATTAGGATCGTTTCCGTCGTCTCAAGCCCCCAAGTATCCATCCAAAGCGCAGGCATGAAATGGAACGTCATACCCGGCTGCAAAATGGTTTGATCTTCCACTCGGATCGACGCCGTGCGTTCGCCCCAATCAGGAGGATAGCTTAGGCCGATGGGATAGCCGCAGCGTCCTTCTCGATTGATGCCATGCTTTTTCAATACATCCATCAAAGCTTGTGCGATGTCGCAGGCTCGGTTTCCCGCGCGTGCCGCGTTCAGCGCCGCCTCGATCCCTTCAAGTTGCGCGGCTTCGGCATGGAGCATCTCTTTAGGCGGTGTTCCCAGAAAAACTGTCCGGCACAGCGGTGCGTGGTATCGACGATAACAGCCGGACAGTTCGAAAAACGTCGCTTCACCGTCACGCATGGGATCGCCATTCCATGTCAGATGGGCAGCCGTCGCATCAAGACCCGACGGCGATAAAGGCACGATAGCAGGGTAGTCGCCCCAGATGTCATCCACCCCGGTGATACCAGCATGCATGATGTCCGCCACGACATCGTTTTTGCGCACCCCCGGAGCAGCCCGGTCGATGGCAGTTTCAATCACACGTTCAGAAATTCGCGCCGCCTTACGGATAAACGCGATCTCTTCGTCGGATTTGATAAGCCGCTGCCAGTTAACCAAAGCAGTCGCGTCAACGAAGTGCGCTTCCGGCAATTCCGTCAGAAACACGTCGTGCGCTTTGGCAGAGTAATAGTAGTTTTCCATTTCAACCCCGATACGCGCCGAACCAAGACCCATGTCTCGAAGGCGCGTCGCAAGTTCTTGCATCGGATGGCACACCGTGGACTGCACAAAACGATCAGCATAGCCAAATATGTTGTCGGCCGACATCCAACAGGTCCGCAAAGCCCCAATGGAGTCCATGAAGCGCCCCCACCAGATTGGCTCTCCTTCCATCCGAAGAAGAACACCCTGATGCACGTAAAAAGACCAGCCGTCGTAACCGGTGAGCCACGCTTGGTTTGACGGATCAGTGACAAAAAGAGCATCCAAACCGGCCTCGCTCATCGCGGCACGGGTCAACGCAATGCGGCGATCATATTCCGATTGACTAAACGGGGCGTTTCCTGCGGGCATGATTGGTCCTCGGTCAAATTTTACTTATGATGTACACAACTCGGCAGTATTGCTGTCGGATGATGCACAGAATCAGCGTCTGATTTCTTGACATGATCCGGAATCATCGGCTGATGTGCACAACAAATTGTCACCTTTAATGACTGGAAAACGACATGCTGCGGAACGACCAACTTGACCAGTGGGATCGAGACAACTTTTTCCACCCGTCCACCCACCTTGCGCAACACGCGCGCGGCGAAAGCCCGAGCCGCGTGATCAAGACCGCATCAGGTGTGTTCATCGAAGATCGCGACGGCAACCGCCTACTGGATGCGTTTGCTGGGCTATATTGCGTGAATGTTGGGTATGGTCGCCAAGAAATCGCCGATGCCATTGCAGAGCAAGCGCGCGAACTGGCTTATTACCATTCCTATGTTGGACACGGCACCGAAGCCTCAATCACCTTGTCCAAGATGATCCTTGATCGGGCCCCATCGCACATGTCCAAAGTTTATTTTGGCCTCGGCGGCTCGGATGCGAACGAGACCAATGTCAAACTGGTCTGGTACTACAACAACATCCTTGGTCGCCCACAAAAGAAAAAGATCATCTCTCGTTGGCGGGGATATCATGGATCCGGACTTGTCACTGGTTCGCTGACAGGGCTGGAACTGTTCCACAAGAAGTTCGATCTGCCTGTCGAACAGGTCGTCCACACCACAGCACCGTATTTCTTCCGTCGCGAAAACCTCGACCAGACCGAGGAGCAATTCGTTGCGCAATGTGTGGTCGACCTGGAGACCCTGATCGCACAGGAAGGGGCCGAGACAATCGGCGCCTTTATCGGGGAACCGATGCTGGGCACAGGAGGCATTGTACCGCCGCCTACGGGATATTGGGCTGCCATCCAAGAGGTCTTGAACAAACACGACATTCTTCTGATCGCAGATGAGGTCGTCACCGGCTTTGGTCGCCTTGGCACGATGTTCGGATCTGAGCATTACGGGATCAAACCGGATATCATCACAATCGCCAAAGGTCTGACCTCGGCCTATGCCCCACTGTCGGGTTCCATCGTGTCCGACAAAGTCTGGTCTGTGCTGGAGCGTGGTACAGACGAAAACGGTCCCATTGGTCATGGCTGGACCTATTCTGCGCACCCCATTGGGGCGGCCGCAGGTGTCGCCAATCTAAAGCTGCTCGATGACTTGAGCCTGATCTCGAACGCAGGCAACGTCGGTGCTTACCTGAACAAAGCCATGGCTGAGGCATTGGCGGACCATCCGAACGTCGGAGAGGTTCGTGGCGATGGCATGATCTGCGCGGTGGAATTTGTGAAGGACAAAAACAATCGAGTGTTCTTTGATCCCGCTGACAAAATCGGACCACAGATTTCCGCGAAACTCTTGGAACAGGACAAGATCATCGCTCGCGCGATGCCACAAGGCGACATCTTGGGCTTTGCCCCGCCGTTCTGCCTCTCTCGCGACGAGGTCAATCAAGTGGTCGAAGGGACCGTGCGCGCCGTCAAAGCCATCTTGGGATAAGCCCAATTCCGCATATGACAACCGACCGCCGGGTCACGCCCGGCGGTTTTCGATTGCTCTTGAGCCTGCGGGCTGTGCTAAACCGCAATCATGACAGAAAGAGCAGGCCATGTAATAGGGATCGACGGCGGTGGCACCGGATGCCGTGTCGCAATCAGTGCCGCCAATGGCACGATTATCAGCTGCGCATCTGGAGGCTCCGCCAACTACACAAGTGACCCGGATGGAACCGTCAGAAATATCTTCGCCGCCTTGTCCCAAGCTGCAGACAAGGTCGAACTGTCGCTGAACACTCTTTTGTCTTTACCGACGCATCTAGGCTTGGCCGGAATCATGACGCCTAGAGATGCCGAGGCCCTGAAAGTCAAACTGCCATTCAAAACCTGCCAAGTAAGCGATGACCAAATAACATCAACCATAGGCGCGTTTGGTGAGCGAAATGGCGCACTAGTCGCTGTCGGAACGGGGTCTTTTCTGGCCTTCAAACGCGGCGAGATTATCAAAACCATTGGCGGATGGGGTTTGCATCTCGGTGATCAGGCATCCGGCGCTTGGCTTGGCCGCGCCGCATTGCAACGCGTTGCACTGGTTGCAGACGGAATGGCACAAACATCGCCGCTTGTTGCAAGTCTGTTTGCACAATTCAATTCGGACCACGGACAGATGATTGCGTTCGCCCGCGATGCAACCCCGGCGGATTACGCACAATTTGCACCCTCCGTCTTTGACGCCGCGAATGAAAACGATCCGCATGCGTTAGACTTGATTGACGAAGGTGCAGCCTATCTGCGTCTGTGTCTTGCATCAGCCGATTTAGCACAAGACGACGTCTTATGTATGACCGGGGGTCTGGGCGCATTGTATGCACCATGGCTCAACCAAGCGCATCAGGTAAGACTGGCGGAACCCCTAGGAACCGCATTGGACGGAGCTTTGCATTTGGCTCGGCGATTTAACGAACTTGCATGACTCCTAATCGCTTTTCGCGGCGGTCATATCAGTAATTTGTTCGCGTACTGAAGCAATCGCGTCCATTACGAAGGGTGTGCCGCATACCCACTCAACCGACGTCAGCAATACCGGAAAATTCACCAATGCAGGATGCACTGCGATCTCTTCGGACAGGGAGAACCCAGAGAAGGGTTGCGATCCGATCAGCAGATCCGGCTGATAGAAGACGACCTGCTCTAGCGACAACGTCCCGTTGCCTTCAAACCCCAATTCAACAGAAAGATTGCGCGCGCCACCTGCGGAAAGGATGTCGTGGCTCAAGGTACCCGCGCCCAGAGAAAAGCCATTTGGCAAGAAAAACGCACCGAGTGGCGCGTCCGCACTCGCAGTCGCAGTCGCAAGGGCAGCCAAGTCCCGTTCCAGCCTATCCGCAAGCACATCGGCCTTGTCGCCTTGCCCCAAGACATCGCCCATCCGACGAATGTCGTCCGGTATGTCCTGCAAAGAGGTCGTAATCGGAAACTGAACGACATCTATTCCGATAGATCGCAGCAAAGCGACCATCAACGGGTCACTGTATTCCCCAGCGACAACGACATCTGGGTTCTGGAGCGCAATAACTTCTGCCTGACTGTTGTTTTTGGCAAAATGCGCCGCCGCTGCTGCCATGACGGAACTTCGTGGATCGTCCGACAGATCGCTCAGAAATACGATTTGTGAGGGCTCTGCCAACAGCATCACAAGCTGGTCAGTGCAGACATTGACTGACACAACACTTGGCGCGTCGGATGCGCTGGCCCCAATCGGGGCCAACGCGATCACCAATGGCGTCAAGAAACGCCGCATGACTTAGAACGATGTTTCTACGCCGAAACGGATTGTCCGTTCTGGTGCGTTGAACCCGCGCACCGTCTGGTAGGACACGTCGGCCACGTTATCAATCGCACCGTAGACGCTCGCGCTCTCCGTGATCTCGTAACGCGCAGAAACGTCCCATACAGTGTAATCGTCCAGTGGGGTCAGTACGCCGAAACCATCAAGCGTATCGGCGACGCGGGTCATGTTGACCCCCACCTGCAACCGATCTGTCACATCAGCCTCAAGCGCCAGCGCAAAGTCGTGGCGCGGCACACGAACAACGCGCTCACCATCGTTTTCGGTGTTCTTCAAAGTATACGCGCCGGAAAGCCGTACACGATCTGTGATCGCGTAAGTTCCGCTGATCTCGATGCCGCGTGTCTCGGTTTTCCCATCGGTTTGAATATAGCAACCAAAGGCCTGTGAAGGCAGGCAGTTAGAGGAGCTGCCAAAGCCGATCAGGTTGTCGATTTCAGCCCAGAACACGGTCGCCTTAACCGAACCACGATCGCCGTAATTGTGTTCGACTCCAAGGTCGAAACTCAGGCTTTCTTCAGGGTCCAAAGGAGTCGACCCGGCATAAGGACCAAAACGCTCGTACAGCGACGGCGCTCGATATCCGGTTCCCAAGGACGCACGCAGCAGCGTAGCATCGTTGAGCTGATACGATAGCGCTGCGCGACCAGACAATTGACCGTCGAAGTCGGAATAATCGTCATATCGCAGGGTGAGCGACACTTCGACGGCGTCCGACGGGTTAGCCTTCAGCTCCGCAAACACCGCCGAGTTGGATGCGTCATATGCATCTCCGTCCAGTTCCGCACGCTCCTCGGTCCAGTCAGCGCCAAAGGCAAGAGACATGCCAGACGACAATTCACCAGTTCCTAGGTAGGCAACCGTGTCACGTTCGCCAAGGAAATCGCGAGTAAAGCCACCGGCATCGAAACGGTCGATCTGATAGCGACTAAATGACAGCTCGTGCGTCCACGCGCCGACCTGAACTTCGCCAAAAGCCCTTAGACCCCGACGTGTTTCGTCGATTTCTCCGAGTGGGTCAGTGGCCGATTGGTCATACTCGGCAGTGCCATCAGACCAAAGACCCGTGATCCCAAGGCGGATTGCATCACTAACTTGATATGCCGCGAACAGGTTTATTGTATTTTGTTCGAACCCGTCGTTTTCGTCATCCGTGTCTCGGGCTGGGAAGCCTGCGCTGGTAACCCGCCCAATGCTCACAGCCAGTTCGGCGCGGTCATCAAGATATCCAAAGCTCAAGTTCGCAGCTCGTGTCTCAAAGCTGCCCAACTCGACATTCGCCTTGCCGGAAATTCCCGACACTTCGGGCCGCCAACTTTCGATCTCAACAACGCCGGCAATAGCTTCGGAACCATAGACCGCCGATTGCGTTCCCTTGACCACAGCCATACGATCCAGCGATCCCGAGGTCAGCCTCCCGAAATTGAAGGCTGTCTGTGGACCAGACGGGTCAGCAATGTCGATGCCATCTAGACGGACGCCGACATAGGGTCCGCTCAATCCACGAATCCGAACCGTCGCGCTGCCGCCCAGTCCACCATTGGCGCTAACCGATACGCCCGGCAGTGCATCCAGAGCCGCCGTCGCGCCGACGCCTCCGCGCTGGATGTCGTCGGATTCAGCGACGTCGATTGTGGCGCCCGTGGTATTCAGGTCAGTAGGAAGCAAGCCACCGAAAACAACGATGTCTTCAAGTTCGATAATCGTGCCGCCCGTGTCCTGCGCAGCCAAAATCGACGGCGCGATAAGAGTCGAACACAAGAGAAGTTTGGAAGTGAGCCGTGTCATTTCTATGATCCCAGCTTAGCCCGACGAATTGCGCCGGAATTACAAAATAATCTGGAATGCCAACGCATCCGCAGACGGTGATAGACACCACTACGGACGATGCCGCCGCCCCATCACGCCCCGCGATCGGACTGGGTGTTCGGTCACGGCAGGTCTCCTGACTTGCGGGTCACTGCTCTGCTGGCCTTCCCAACGTCCATGTCTGGACACCAGTGGCACATTCAGCGTCGCTCACCACTCACAGTTGCGGGGGCAGTCGCGGATTTTTCCAAAGAAGCACCGCGTTCCCTTTTCACCAAATGCTGTGACACATCTGGACCGTAAACACTGCCATCTGCACCAGCCGCGTTATACACGTCAAGTAGCGTTTATATTCGCCGAGAATGGCGCTTGGTCGCAGGCCAGCAGTACACCTTCACGACAAATTTCATAAAATCAGTTCAATCTTAGTGGGTTACCGCCGCAATGCGATCATGAAATCGCCGAAGTTCAGAGCCAACCTGCACTCCTAGTCTGGGGGGAATGGCAAGTTCGCCTTGGGTTCTTCAAGGCCGTGTATGGTTTGGACAAAGGGTTGAGCAAGTGTCATTCACGCTCCAGTTTGATTACCGCTTTGACAGCAATGGGTTCTTTAATGACCCGGCTCATCGGGCCGCACTCGAAGCCGCGGCTTCGGTATGGGAAGAGGTCATCCAGGATGACTTTAGCGATGTCCCGGCGGGAACAGCCTTTAGCGTCCGAAACCCCACGACGGGCTCGACCGAGGCAGTCACGCTCGACAAACCAATTGACGATATTCTGATCTTTGTTGGCGCCGCGCAGTTCGGCACGGCCACCTTGGCTATTGCCGGCCCAGATGGTGGAAATGCGGCCGGCGATATCTTCGCCGCGCGTATCAGTTCGGATTTCCGCGATATGGGTGCCGTGACCGATTTCGAACCATGGGCGGGATCAATTACATTCGACATCGATGCCAATTGGTCATTCGCCCAGAATGATACAGTGGCGGGTCGAAACGACTTCATCTCGGTCGCTGTTCATGAAATCGGGCATGTACTTGGGATTGGCACATCTGCCGCCTTCGATCGCTGGATAATCGACGATCACTTCATTGGTCCGAATGCAACGCAAACCAATAATGGACGACCGATACCGGTCGAGGACGATCACGCACATGTAGAGGACGGCTTCGCGGATGACACAGTTGCGCTTGATCCCGTTCTGACTACCGGAACACGGGTCGGACTTAGCGAGTTCGACAAAGCGATCCTTGCCGATATTGGCTACAACATCGCAGGCTTCGAAAAACAAGGCACCGCGCCGTCGATTACCAGCACTTTTGACGAGCGCATCTTCGGCACAACTCTTGATGATTTCATCGACGGTCTTGCTGGCGACGACTCAATTCAAGGGGCCGAGGGAGACGACCAACTCCTTGGCAACAACGGCCAGGACGATCTGTTCGGACAATCAGGAAACGACACGCTCTCCGGCGGCAGTGGAGATGACTATCTGGATGGCGGCGCGGGACACGATGAGCTTATTGGCGGACCCAGCGCAGACGTATACTTTGGCCACGAAGGGCAAGATACTTTTGTCATCTCTTCTGGTGACGGCAGCAATCGTCTGTCTGATTTCGATTTAAATTCGGATACGATCCGACTTGTGGATAGCGGTTTCGCGTCCGCTGCAGAGGTTATGGCGTCAATCTCCAAGCCGTTCAGCAACGTGTCGCGTCTCACATTTGATGACGGCACCACGGTGGATGTCTTTCACTCGTCACGCACCAGTACTCCGTTGACCCCAGAACATTTCTTAATCGCAGGCTCAGAAAGCGAAGCACTACCACCCCTACCAGCGCTTGAAGACAATTCACGAAGCATTGCTGGCTCGGGTTCGACTGCCGACGTCCTGAACGATGTCGCACAGTTCGTTGGAACCAATGGGAATGATGTCATCGTGGCAGCGGTCACACATAATCGGATCGATGGGCAGCAGGGCATCGACACCGTCAGCTTCGCTGGAAATCAATCAGATTATACAATTCAATTTCATGACAGCGGTTTCAGTATAGTCGACAGAACGGCACAAAAGGCAGATCCGGTTCAACTTGAAAACATCGAACTGATCACATTCGACGTCGCGGACCCATCGTTTGGCGAAGTGATGGATATGCGGCTTTTCGAAGGTCATCGCGACCTCGACCCAGCTTCCCTGGATGCGTTTGTTGAAATGTACATCGCGTATTTCAATCGCGCACCAGACGCCGTGGGCCTCGCTTTCTGGGGCAATGCCTATGCCGATGGAACATCCCTCGAAGAAATCGCGGGACTTTTCATGCAACAGGAAGAAACAACAACGCTCTATCCCGATGACATGAACAATCTTCGCTTCGTGTCCGAGATCTACCACAACGTCTTGGGCCGTGCTCCAGACATGGACGGTTTGATTTTTTGGGAAACCGCACTGCGTTCGGGCGCGGTTAACCGCAGCGACTTTATTCTAGAGCTCTTGAACGGTGCCAAAGTAGATGCGCAGCCAGAGGACAACCCAAGTTTCATTGCTCGGCAGGCCGAAGACCAAAGATATCTCGATATGAAAACTGATTTGGGTGCTCGCTTCGCTCTGGAACTTGGGCTGTCCGATCTGGACGGAGCATCTCAAGTGATGGCCATGTTCGACGGCAGCACTGAGTCGTTTGAGTCTGCAAACGTCTTTATAGATGAAGTCTATGCCAGCGCTTTGGACCCGCTCACGAGTGCTTTCCTGATGCCCTTGATCGGGGTCCAGGACATGCCGGATGTAATCTGAAGCCGCGCATCTACGCGCAAAAATACGACAGTATTCCAACGGAACTTCAAATGTCGCGATCAGCTCCACAAAATATTTCCGACAAATTTACTCAGAATGAGTTGATCGCGCTCCGAAATCGTGTAACTGACTATTTCAGTAAGAAATACGCATAACGGAGAGTCTCATGCGCGTCCTATGGACAACCTCGACATTGGCACTTGTCGCCAGCACAGCATTCAGCACCGCCGCGATGGCAGAGGGCGAAGTGAACCTCTATTCGTCTCGGCACTATGACACCGATGAACGGCTCTACTCGGACTTCACCGACGCAACAGGCATCACAATCAACCGGATCGAAGGCAACGCGGACGAACTGATTGCCCGCATGCAAGCCGAAGGCGCAAATTCACCTGCGGACATCCTGTTGACAGTGGACACGTCGCGTCTCGAACGGGCCAAAGCGGCAGGCGTTCTACAAAGCATAGACAGTGAGATCCTCGAAGCCCGCATCCCGGACAGCCTTCAGGATGATGACAATCAATGGTTCGGCTTCAGCCAGCGCGCGCGGATCATCTTTTACGACAAGAACGATGTGGAAAATCCGCCGCTTGACTACGTGTCGTTGGCCGATCCGCAATACAAAGGGCTTGTTTGCCATCGGTCATCGACAAACGTTTATTCTCAGACCTTGTTAAGCGCTGTGATCGAAAACCACGGTGAAGAGGCCGCCAAAGCCTGGGCACAGGGCGTTGTCGACAACTTCGCGCGCAACCCGCAAGGTGGCGACACCGACCAATTGCTCGGCCTCGTTTCTGGCGAATGCGATATCTCGATTTCGAACACTTACTACTTCTCGCGCGCGCTGCGCATTGACGTAGAGGGCCTTTCGGAAACGGATCGCGAAAATATCGGATGGGTTTTCCCGGCGCAAAATGCCGAAGGCGCTCATATGAATTTGTCCGGCGGCGGCGTGGCAGCTCACGCTCCGAACCGAGAAAACGCAATCAAATTCCTCGAGTATCTCTCATCCGATCAAGCACAACAGTACTTCTCGGCTGGCAACGACGAATATCCTGCAGTTCCCGGTGTTGGTTTATCACCCTCGGTGGCAGCACTTGGCATGTTCCGCCCGGACGATGTGGATCTTTCCGAAGTTGCACAGAACCTTTCTGCGGCCCAGAAGATCTTCAACGAAGTCGGTTGGAAGTAAGCCACTGCATCAAAAATAACCGAGAGAGGGCGCTTAGGCGCCCTCTTTTTTGTGCCCTTGTTCGTTCCGAATACGACGACACAGCAAGATGACCGGCAAGGTCCCGATCGCGACAATCACAAGACTTGGAACAGCAGCACCAGCCAAACGTTCATCGGCAGCAAGACGGTGTGCTTGCACTGCCAGCGTATCAAAATTGAACGGACGCATGATAAGGGTCGCCGGCAATTCTTTCATCACATCGACAAAGACGATCAGAAGCGCTGTGAACAAGCTGGGCCGCAAAAGTGGGAAGTGCACTCTTCGCAGCAAGCCCCATTCGCTTTGCCCCAAGACACGTGCGGCAGCATCCATGTTCGGGTTAATCACTGCGACACCGCCTTCGTAGGCGCCAATGGCAGCGGCGAGGAAACGGATCATATAAGCGCAGACCAATAGCCAGATTGATCCGGTAAACAGCAATCCCGTCGAAACGTTGAAGGTCTCGCGCATATAGGCATCAAGTGTATTATCGAAGAATGCGAAGGGCACAAGAAGCCCAACCGCGATCACACCGCCTGGTACGGCATAGCCCATCCGACCGATGTAAAGAACAGCCGTCGCGAACCAAGACTCCCGGTTGCGTGCCAAACTTCCGAACAGCAAAGCCACAGATACGGTGATGACAGCTGCAAAAACTCCAAGAGTGACGGAGTTTTGAGCAAATTGAACATAACGCGGGCTTAACAAATTCTGCTCAGAGCCCAGCGCCATTTCGGACAACATAACAACAGGAAGAATGCACCCGAAAAACGCGGGCAGAAAGCACACCAACATCGCAAAGTGGCCACGCCACCCCTTCAAAGAGAGGCGTGGCATCTTTTCAAACTTACGGCCGAATGCATATCTGGCTTCGCCTCGGTTTAGGCGCTCAAGAATGGCCAGCATCAATGCAAAGGCCAACAGACCCAGTGACAGTTGCGCCGCAGCGGCGCGGTCTGCAAAGGAAAACCAGCTCGAATAGATGCCAACTGCAAACGTCTGGACACCGAAGTATGATACCGTTCCAAAGTCGGCGATCGTCTCCATCCCTACCAACATTGCGCCGGACGCAATCGCTGGACGCGCCATCGGAAGTGACACCCGCCAGAATGCCCCAAGCCGCGTCTGCCCAAGCGACTGGGCAGCGTAGAATGTCGTCGCACTTTGAGACGCAAATGCCGCCCGCGCCAGAAGATAAACATAGGGATACAGAACCAGCGTAAGCATCGCTGTCGCTCCACCCAATGACCGAATTTCCGGGAACCAGTAATCTCTCGGCCCCCATCCCGTGACAGAGCGCAATGTCGACTGCACGATACCCGGGTGGTCCAAAACGTGCGTATAGGCATAAGCCAATACGTAAGCAGGAAACGCCAATGGCAAAACAAGTGCGATTTCCAAGACCCTGCGCCCACGGAACTCGGTTGTCGCAACCAACCAGGCTGTCACCGTCCCGATAAGTGTACTCAGGATGACAACCGTCACCAACAATACAAGCGTTGCACGGGTGTAGCGGCCAAGCACCGTCTCGGCCAACGACTGCAATGTATCAGTGGAGCCGAGGAATGCGGCAATCATTACACTGATATGCGGCAAAACACAGATTGCAGCCGCAAACCCTGCGATGATCCACGCGATACGGCCGGTCCAAGGCGCTTTCTGATCTTTTAGGTTCAGTGAAGTCTCTGCCATGTTCTGGCCTTGTGATGTCGCTGCTGAACTCTGAAATCCGATAGGATCACTCAGGTATGGCAACCCTCATAACACCAGCATCTCCGGAACAAAATCGGTTTCACACGATGCCCCGCACCGATTGCGTTGCTTCACAGAACAACGGTTTAGAAACGTGCCGACACCGCATGTTAGCCGGTTACGGTTAGACACGAATTCTGATGACTGCGAACAGTTGCCATCGGCGGTCAGGTTTCAATTCACTCAGCTTAAACCGACTACGTCTTGGTTGGTTCCTTCCACCAGTTCTGCGGAAAAGCAGGAGGGTCCATATCGTAGGTATAGTAATCGGTCAGGACTAGCAGGACATCAGCCTTCTGTGGGATTTCCATGAACAAACGCCCCTTGTTATCTGGTGTGTACCACACCCAGAAATGCCGATCATCGTTGGGCAACGTCGTGATATTCAACACCTCACCCGGGCAAATCAAAGGGTTGTCCCGAAGCGAGGCTTTGGCAGAACCATGATCCATAGCCGCCCAATTGTATTTCACGATCCCAGTGTCGTCGTGGCCTTCAAACTTGGTATGGCCATCCTGAGCCGTAACGAACGTATCGTTCCCCTCGGCGTCCAGAAATATGTCCATGTGGTCTGCATCAAACCACTCATGTTGGTTCAGCGACAGGTGGGTGAGCATATGAGCATCTTGTAAACCAGTGCTCGGCCAGTCGTAGTACACACGCAAAGGCATGGCAGCGTCACCAAGGCCTTCTGATGGATCGTGCTTGGACGTCTGGTATGTGAACCCGGTCATCTTGATCCGCTTGTTCCACTCAGGCTCGACCGTGCCTTTGGCGGCCGGGCCAAGACCCGTAATGATTTGGCCCGGCTGCTCTGCGCTGCCTTTCCAAAACTCGGGGCGATCTTTCAAATTACCTTTAATGGCATCATGGAACGATTTTGTGTCCTTGGCATCCTGGAGCGCAGTGCTCAGACTTATCGAAGCCGCCTCAGCGTTCTCGCAGCGAACCGAGGCCCAATCCAGTTGGTCAGCAGCATCGCTCGGCTCAAAGCTTTCGAACGTGGCGAGCGCAAACAGACCCAGGTAGGGAATACCACAAGGGTTATTGGCATTCGTGAAGAACCACCTCAGAGGTAGACATTCTGTCTCTTGTGTCTTCCTCGTCCAAACCCAGTTGCAGGTTTGCATGGCGGTCGGAGGTGCATCACCCTTGTAACCGTTTGCCTCTGGCGAATAGCCAAGGTGGAAATCAACCGGCTGATTGAACAGAAAGCCAGAACCTTGGTTCAATAGCCCCTGCATTGCGAACATATTTTGTCCCGGAACAGAGGTGCTCATCGCAATCGGGCCAATTGGTGCTGTCGCACGATCATGCGGCATCAGGTAAAGATTGCTACCTTCGAAAAACAGAAAGAAAGCTGTTTCGTCTACTCCGTATGACTGGTGAAACATCTGCGCTTTGTTGTGCACACACACAGTTTGCACTGCGCGAATTTCATCGTCGTAGTACGGGTTCACAAGGGCCCGGCTGACCCAAACCTCTGGCATCTCCGGAATCGGCAGGCCACGTTTTGCGGTGTCTTGGATCACTGGGTGAAGATTGTAGTCCTTCAGGTCTGGTGAAGCCTGGCTTGTTTCGGTCATGCAGTGTGCCCCCCTTATCGGCTAAGCATTCGAGGTTGCTTTGATCTGTGTTGACACCCAAAGCTGCGATAACGGTCCGTCATATCTAACCTCGGATGTGTTTTGTCTCATCATATCCGACAGCTCTTCCAACGGTGTTGACGTCGTGCCGAGGTTCAGGCGCATTGCCTCATGCGCTGCCAAATATGCGAACTGAACTGCACCTTCCCCAAGTGCCACTTCGATTGCGCGATTGAGCGTGTTTAGGACAGTCGCATTAGGTAGACCTTCAGCAAATTGCACCTGAGCTTCCGCACGCAAGACTTCGGGCAAGAAGGCGCTTGCCCCACATTTTTTGACTGCAGCCAGCGCTTCGTTAACCTTTTCGCGGGCCATAGCGGGTTCGCCGATCGCCAGATGCGCCTCGGCGGCCAAAGCCAAGAAGTATGGGTTGAAACTATCCAGCTTCATCGCCTGTGAGCTTTGCAGCTGCCCGCCAAGAAATCCCGCGACACGCTCGTCGTTCATTCCCAGTTTGGCGGCAGCCCATCCCTGATAGATGCGTCCAATGATTGAGAACAACGCGAAGCCACGCATATCCGCATCAGCCACAAGTGCCTCGGCATACTCCAACGACGCCTTAGGCGCTCCGGCGAGAACGGGAAGAGGTGCAAACCCGCGGACGAATGCGCGCGCGAAATGATCTGTTTCGCCGAGATGCGTCGCTTCTTCATGTGCGGCAAACGCCGCTTCCCATTGGCCTTGAACAGCTCGCCCCAAAGCTTCCCAACTTCCAGAATAAATGCGCCAGTCGCCTGCGCCAGAATGGGAAAAGAACATTCCATCGCCCAGCGCCGCAGCTTCCTCAATGGACCGGCGGGCTAGTTTCGTCCCCTCTACGACCTCACCAGTGAGTACGCTTTGAATTGCTGCTGTATGATGAAGAAACGACGGCATTTTGGGATCACGGCTGAGTTCCGCAAGCGACGTGATCCGCGACAGGATCGGGGCACTGTCATCATAATCACCGCGAGACGCGTAGAACGAGAACAACCCGTAAAGGGTAAATACCAATTCTTCTTGGTTATCTACGGCTTCTGAAGACTCGAGTGCGGCACGATACGCCTCTTCTACGGTCGGATCACCATACCCTCTGACCAACGACAAGGAATACGCTTTAGAAACCAAAAGATGCAGGCGTTTACGACGCCAATGTTCGGTATTTGGCAGACGCCCAACCACCCCCAAAGCTTGTTGGTGGAACTGGCTGGCTTCTAGGTTGGCCGTCTCGTTGGCGGCTTGATGCGCCGCTGCCTCCAACGCTTCAATGACCCGTGCTAAAACCTCAGGATCGTTCTCATCCTGAGATAGGCTTTGCGTGAGATGCCAAGCCCGGCGTTGGATTGCTTCCGGCCCGGACTGCATGGCCCACCATTTGGACAGGCGCTGGTTCATATCTCGGCGCAAATTGGAGGTCATGCTCTCGCCAATCGCCTCTTGAACAAGAGCGTGACTGAAACTGAACACATTCAAAGCGCCCAAATACTCGACCGAAATATAGCCTTCTGCCTCAAGCGTTTGTAGTTCCTGCGCAACTGCGTCCGGCGGAAGTTCTACCCCCAGTGCGATTTCAACCGCCTGCTGACTAAAAGTGCGCCCGTGCACAGACGCGGCGGCTGCGACACGTTTGGTTGTATCTGCTAGTGTTCCCCGCCTGACATAGGATTCCCAACGCTGCTGCGTCGTGGCATGATTGGCGGATGAGACGCTCCGACA
>CANNCS010000090.1 GCA_947503115.1 uncultured Marivita sp. | reverse complement strand
TACCGGACGTCATCACGTCAATCGGAACCAGAGATTGGGCGAAAGTGGGTCAATGATCGCAGCCCTTGGTATAAGACATCCTCCCTCGTCTGTTCGCAGACTACCTTCACGCCCTGGTGCCATAGCCGGGGCGTTTTTTCGTGTCAGTTTCCGGGTTGCGACCCGTGGCTGGTGGGGGCAGTGTCTGGCGACCTTATCCCCGACGGAGCGACACCATGCCCTTTACCCTTGCCACCTGGAACATCAATTCGGTTCGTCTACGCGAAGGGCTGGTGGCCAAGTTGATGACCGAGGAAGCGCCGGATGTGTTGTGCTTGCAGGAGTGCAAAAGCCCGGTTGAGAAAATCCCGATGGAGCAGTTCCAGGCGCTGGGCTATGGGCACATGGTTGCGCGGGGACAGAAGGGCTATAACGGCGTTGCCATCCTGTCGAAGTTGCCGATCGAAGATCTGGGCGACAAGGATTTCGCCGGTTTGGGCCATGCACGCCATGTGGCGGGGCGGCTTGAAAACGGTGTGACGATCCACAATTTCTATGTCCCCGCGGGTGGCGATGTGCCGGACCGTGAGGTGAACGAGAAGTTTGGACAAAAGCTCGATTATCTGACTGAGATGCGGGATTGGTTTCATGCAGATCGACCCGAGAAGGCCATTCTTGTGGGCGACCTGAACATTGCGCCGCGTGAGGACGATGTTTGGTCGCATAAGCAATTGCTCAAGGTGGTGAGCCATACGCCGATCGAAGTAGAGCATTTCGGCGAAACGCAGGATGCGGGTGGCTGGGTGGATGTGACCCGGCAGGATATCCCGGAGGGTTTGCTTTATTCGTGGTGGAGCTACCGCGCCAAGGATTGGGATGCAGCAGATAAGGGGCGACGGTTGGATCATGTCTGGGCGACGCCTGATATTTCAAACGCGGCGCATTCCAGTCGGGTCTTGCGACATGCACGCGGGTGGGAAAAACCCAGCGATCATGCGCCGGTGTTCGCAACATTTGATCTGTGATTGGGTGAGGCGATGAGAAAATTTCTCACTTTGGGTGTTTTTGGAGTGAAGGTATCCCAAGAATCGCGCGCGTCGTCATGATTTTTGGGAAAACCGCTCTTTGCTGATCTGCCATGATGTCGACAAGCATCGAAGCAAGGAGCATTCCATGGCAGTTCAAGACACTGACACAGCAGCGCGACCCGGTCTTTTACGCGGGTTTATCGACCATCCGGCAAGTGTGAACGAAACCTACTTGCAGCATGCGGGCTTTGCGTTCGGTTTTGCCGGGCGGTTGTTTCTAGCGTCTATGGCGGCGCTGGTCCATGCGGTCATACCTCCGCTGTTCGAGACCACGGCAAGCCGGATGATCCGTCAGATGCACGCGCGGATTGAAGCGCGGCACACCAATGCCGGGCACTGAGCATGTGTCGCCTTGCCGCCTATCTGGGACCAGCCGTTCCGATCGCGCATGTTGTTGTCGATCCAGCACATTCCTTGTTGGAGCAAAGCCAGCACGCAAATGAGGCCAAGTTGGCTGTGCAGGGTGATGGGTTTGGTTTTGCATGGTATGCCGAAGGGGCAGGGCCGGGTTTGTATCGAGATGTGCTGCCTGCGTGGTCTGACGGCAACCTTTTGAGCCTTTGTAAGATGATACGCTCGCCGCTGTTTTTGGCGCATGTCAGGGCATCCACTACGGGCGAAACCACGCGGTTGAATTGCCATCCCTTCGCGCATCGTAGCTGGTCGTTCATGCACAATGGTCAGGTGCCGGATATCGACTGCATTCGCCGCACGCTTGAATCGATGCTGCCGGATGATCTGTACCTCGCGCGGCGGGGGACAACGGATTCCGAACTTCTTTTTCTGTTGCTTCTGGCGCATGGGCTTGAGGACAATGTGGCTGAGGCGGTGCAGGCGGTTGTTGCGCTGCTGCAAGAGCACAGTTGCTATGGGCATGGCTGCGACGAGGCCGTGCGACTGACTTGTGTTATGTCAGATGGCGACGCGATCTATGCCTTCCGTCATTCAAGTGATGCGCGCGCGCCTAGTCTTTATGTGGCTGAAACTGCGGAAGGTGGCTGGATACTGGCGTCTGAGCCGCTTGATGCGGAAACGCTTGTCTGGACCGCGATCGCGCCGGACAGTCTGTTGACCTTGTCGCGTGATGGGGTGCGCCGCACACCGTTGGAGTTGCGTTTGGCGCGCGCCGCTTAGACCCGAATATTCAGCAGGGCTTTGCGGCGGCGCGAGACCGTTTCGCGCCGGTCTTGCGCCCGTCCTACCCGGAAGCTGCGCGCGACGAAATCAATGTGATCGGCGGCGGCATCTGCCGCTTCGTCGGTTTTGCCGCGGATGATCGCATGGGCGATGCGCTTGTGCTGGTCGAGCAGCATTTCCCCAGTGCCGTCGATGGCGCGCAGAAAGTCCCGGTTATAGAATACGTTGCGCGCCATGAGCTGATAGATCGCGGCCATGGTGTGGACCATGAGCGAGTTGTGGCTGGCATCAACAATGGCGGCGTGAAACCGCACGTCGGCATCGCGTGAGGTTTCGGCATCGCCTTTGGCGTGGGCCTCTTCAAGTTCCTGAACGATGCCCTTGAGGCGATCCCGATCCTCTTCGGTGGCGCGTTCCGCGGCCAGCATAGCTGCAAAGCTTTCCTGTTCGCGACGAAATTCAAGGTAATCTTCGAACGCGGTGACGTGGCGCGCATACAGATCGACCAGCGCGGGCGACATGGCTGACCCGACCAAGGGAGCAACAAAATTGCCTTCACCGTGGCGGACGATAATCAGCCCGTTTTCTTCAAGTCGTTTGAGCGCCTCGCGTACCTTAGGACGAGAGACTTTCATCTCGTCCGCCAATGTGCGTTCCGAGGGCAGACGTGTGCCGTCCTTGAGCACGCCGGACACGATCAGTTCTTCGATGTGGTGAACGATAGTGTCCGCGACCGATTCGTGACCGACCGGCCCGAAGAGATTTGCGACTGAGTTCGGCATTGGGTGTCCTGTGTGTCAGGTCGTGTGGTGGTAAAATAAATGATCCTGCTGGGCGATCAACGAAAATGTCGCAGATATGCGTTGGGCGCAGGTCCGGTTTGTGAATAAAGAATAGAAAAATCAGAAGTTTGCCTAAAATTAGATTTCAGAGACATTTTTTGCGCAAAAGTGATTTGTGGCGGCTTGCGGTGAGGTTTCGGGCGCCAGTGGTCAAAAATTCATTGATTTCGATCGGTGGTAAATAATATGAACCACTTCATCCCGGGTGAGCGGCCCGGCGATTTTTCCCGGCGCAGGCCGGACGACCCTGAGGAGGAAACATGAAAAACGTACTCACCAGCCTGGCCGTTGCAGCGGCTGTTCTGACAGCCCCAGCAGCGCACGCAGCCGACAAGCTTTTGCTAAAGACACCGATCGCGTTCTCGACCGCGTTGCCGGGTTTGGGTTCGCCGATTCCGCGTGTGGCGGACCAGCTCGACCTGATGTCTGGCGGCACGCTCAAGATGAAGGTCTATGAACCGGGCAAGCTTGTTGATCCGTTTGAAATTCTGGACGCGGTCAGCACCGGGAAGATCAATTCGGGCTACACCACCGCCGGCTACTGGGCGGGTAAGATCCCGGCATCGCCGCTGTTCTCGGCAGTGCCGTTCGGCCCCGAGGCGGGCGAATACATGGCGTGGCTGTACTATGGCAACGGCATGAGCCTGTACCAAGAGATGTACGATCAAGCTGGATACAACGTGCACGTCCAGCCTTGCGCCATCATCGCGCCGGAAACATCGGGTTGGTTTGCCAAGGAAATCAACACACCGGCTGACCTTCAGGGTTTGAAGATGCGGTTCTTCGGTCTGGGTGGCAAAGTCATGCAGAAGCTGGGCGTGGCGACATCGCTGCTTCCGGGTGGTGAGATTTTCCCGGCGCTGGAAAAAGGCGCGATTGACGCGACCGAGTTCTCGATGCCCGCTATTGATGCGCGGCTTGGGTTCCACAAGCTGGTCAAGTACAACTACTTCCCCGGTTGGCACCAACAAGCGACCGTGTTCGAGCTGCTGATCAACAAGGATGTTTGGAACGAGGCTTCGGAACAGCACCAGGCGATCATCACCAATGCGTGCAAAGCCTCGATGGCCGACAGCTTTGCTGAAGGTGAAGCGATCCAGCATGCGGCTTTGATCGACAACGTCGAGAACAACGGTGTCGAGATCAAGCAATGGTCGGACGAAATGCTTGCAACGTTCGAGGAGACCTGGAACGCGGTGGCTGAAGAAGAAGCTGCAAGTAACGAGTTCTTTGCAAAGGTTTTGGGAGACATGAACGATTTCCGCGACGGTTACACGCTGTGGAAAGAGAATGCCTTCCTTCCGCGCAAGTAAGATTGAGCAGCTGCGGCGTCCCGAAAAGGGGCGCCGCGTTTCCATTCGTTTTGCACTTTTTCACGGATTTGGACGCCGGGCCTTTTCTGCCCGGTGAGGGACAGGAGGCACCGTCATGTCAGAGACTGTAAAAGCCATAGAAGACCCGATTGAAACGTACGAAAACATCCTTGAGCACGAGGACAAGGACACGCAGGCCGTTGCCGTCGGGATCGACAAGATGGTCAAAGGTGTCGGCCATGTGGTCATGTGGGCGAACGTTCTGCTGATTGCAGCCATCGTGTCGCAGGTATTGTTCCGCTACCTGCTGAACCAGAACTTCCCCAAGTTAGACGAAATCCAGTGGCATTTCTACGGGCTGGTGACGATGGTTGGTATTTCGTATGCGCTGGTCACGGACAGTCACGTGCGGGTCGATATCCTGCATCTGCAATTGAGCCGTCGCGCGCAGCGTATCATCGAAGTGCTGGGCATCCTGACGCTTGTCGCGCCGTTCCTCTACCTGATGGTCGATCAGGGGTGGGACTACTTTTACGAAAGCTGGCGCGTGAACGAACGGTCGTCTTCGCCGACAGGTCTGGCTGCGCGCTGGGCGTTCAAGGCGATTATTCCGATCTCGTTTGTCCTGCTGTCCTTTGCGGCGTTGGCGCGGTTGATCCATGATGTGCATGCATTGTTCGCCGCAGGTGAGGAAGAACGGCAAGGCCGGGATTTGAAGTTAATCCTGTGGGCGCTTGCCAGTTTTGCCGCCGTTGCAACGGCGCTGACCTTTTTTGTGCACACCACTGAAGAAAAGCTGGTCATAGCGATGTTCCTGACCTTTATCGCGCTTTTGTTCACTGGGTTTCCGGTGGCGTGGGTGCTGGCCGGGACAGGCGTTCTTTATTGTGGGATCGCGTACCTGTTCGACAACGGAATGATGAACTGGACCGGACTTGAGGAGACCCTCATTGGTCTGGATTACCTGAGCCTTGGGGCCGTGGTGAACCGGGTTTATGCGACCATGTCGAACGCGGTTCTGGTGGCGTTGCCGATGTTCATTTTCATGGGGTTGATGCTGGATGAATCTGGTGTTGCCGAACGTTTGATGTCGTCGATGCAACGCCTGTTTGGGCGGACGCGTGGCGGACTTGCGATTACTGTCACAATGATCGGAATCATTCTTGCGGCCTCAACCGGGATCATCGGTGCTTCGGTTGTGTTGCTGGGTGTGCTGGCCTTGCCGTCGATGGTGGAGCAGAAATACTCGCCGTTGCTGGGCACTGGTGTTGTCGCGGCGTCGGGGACATTGGGTATCCTGATCCCGCCGTCGATCATGCTCGTGATCATGGCCGACCAGATGGCGCTTTCTGTGGGCGATCTGTTCATGGCGGCTATGTTGCCGGGGGTTCTGATCGGGGTTCTGTACCTTACCTATATCTTCGTCATCTCTTACCTGAAGCCATCGGTTGCGCCTGCACCTGAAGGGGCAGTGCGTCCGGATTGGGCGGCGGTGAAGGATGTGATGGTTGCAGTGTTGCCGACGCTGGGTCTGATCCTGGCCGTGCTGGGGTCAATCTTTGCGGGGATCACCACGCCGACCGAAGCATCCGGCATCGGGGCTATCGGGGCGACGGTGTTGGCGCTGGGGTACCGCAAGCTGACGCTGCAAAAGCTGATCAACGTGCTCAAGTCAACGTTCAACACCACTGCCTATATCTTTGCGATCTTCCTTGGTGCGACGGTGTTTTCGTACGTGCTGCGCGAACTTGGCGGGGATCAATTGATCGAAGATATGATCCTTGGCACCGGGTTTGGCCCGAACGGGACTGTGATTGTAATCCTTGGTATCGTGTTCTTGCTGGGCTTTGTTCTTGATTGGATCGAGATCACGCTGATTGTACTGCCGCTGATGCGCCCGATCATCAACGCGCTGGGGTTGGATATTCCGGGCTACGGTGTTGTTGATGAAGCTGCGCTGATCTGGTTCGTGATCCTTGTGGCTGTGACGTTGCAGACCTCGTTCCTGACGCCGCCTGTTGGATTCGCACTCTTCTACCTCAAGGGTGTGTGCCCGCCCGAGATCAAGTTGGGCCATATCTACAAGGGGGTGGTGCCTTTTGTCCTGTTGCAGCTAACCGGCTTAGCGTTGGTATTCTTTATGCCATGGCTCGCAACGTGGTTGCCTTCGGTGGCATACTGAACTGGACAAGGGGGAGCAGGCCGATGACGGACGACGACCTTCTGAAACATTTGCGCGCAGCGGTTGGGATGCGACACGTTCTGACCGGAACCAAGCAAACCGAGCGGTTCCGCAAGGGGTTCCGCTCAGGTGAGGGCGACGCGCTGGCGGTGGTGCAGCCCGCAACGGTTCTTGAACAGTGGCGGGTTCTGAAAGCCTGTGTGGCGGCGGACAAGATCGTCATCATGCAGGCGGCGAATACCGGCTTGACCGAAGGATCGACGCCAAAGGGATCGTATGATCGGGATGTGGTTCTGATCAATACACGGCGGATGGATGCGATACATACGCTGCGAGGCGGTGAACAGGTTGTGAGCTTGCCGGGGGCGACTCTGTTTGCATTGGAAAAGCTGCTGAAGCCGTTGGATCGGCAACCACATTCGGTGATCGGATCGTCCTGTATCGGCGCATCCATCGTAGGTGGTGTGTGCAACAATTCTGGTGGGTCGTTGATTGAGCGCGGGCCGAGTTATACCGAGTTGTCGCTTTTTGCGCGGATTTCCGAAGATGGGGAGCTTGAGTTGGTGAACCATCTAGGGATCGCATTGGGCGATACGCCGGAGGAAATACTGACGCGTGTCCAAAGCGGTGCCTTTGTTGATGATGATCTGGAGCCAACGAACAAACGCGCGTCGGATACGGAATATCATCGACGGGTGCGTGATGTGGATGCCGACAGCCCGGCGCGTTTTAATGCGGACAAGCGCCGGCTGTACGAGGCGGCGGGGTGTGCCGGCAAACTGGCGGTGTTCGCGGTGCGATTGGACACTTACCCGGTCAATGTAGCTGAGCAGACGTTTTACATTGGGACGAATGATCCCAGCGCGCTAACCGACTTGCGGCGGAAGATATTGTCGGACTTCGACAGTCTGCCGGTGTCGGGCGAATATATGCACCGCGAGTGTTTCGATATATCCGAGGCCTACGGCAAGGATACGGTGTTGATGATCGACAAGCTTGGTACAGACAAGCTTCCGATGTTCTTTGCTCTGAAAGGTGCGATTGATGCGCGGCTGAATAAGCTGGCGCTGACGCGTGGATTTACGGACAGGTTCATGCAGTTGGTGTCACGCATGGTGCCCAAGCTGCTACCGGAGCGGCTGACCGATTACCGGGATCGTTACGAGCATCATCTGATTCTTAAGATGCGAGATGCAGGCGTGGATGAGGCGCGGGATTTCCTGAGGTCGTTCTTTGCCACGCGTGAGGGGGAGTTCTTTGAGTGTACACCGCGTGAAGGCAAGCTGGCCGGATTGAACCGCTTTGCGGCTGCGGGTGCTGCGATTCGGTATCAGAACGTGCATGGGGACGAGGTCGAGGACATTCTTGCGCTCGATATCGCATTGAAGCGGAACGAGCGGTCATGGCTGGAAGAGCTGCCTGCGCATATCTCGGATCAACTGGTGCATCGGCTCTATTATGGGCATTTCTTTTGTCATGTGCTGCATCAGGATTACATCGTGAAGAAGGGTGTGGATGTTGCCGCGCTTAAGGCCGAGATGCTGCAATTGCTGGATCAGCGTGGGGCCGAATACCCGGCCGAGCACAATGTGGGCCATATTTACAAGGCCAAGCCGGACCTAGCCGAATTCTACAAAACGATCGACCCGACCAATTCGTTAAACCCGGGCATCGGTAAGATGTCGCGCCGCAAGCACTATGCTTAAGAATATTGTTTAATTGTGAACTACTTTGCCATGCATCTGTTGCATGGATGATATGACGTAGCGTTACTGCCCTCACGGAACCGGGCATGCTAGGAGCGCGTTACATGATTGAGCGAAGTCACGACCAAGCATTTTGTTCAGTGATAAACTAAAGGCCAATGGCCAGACCAAGGGAAGAGGGATTATGAAAGACAGCCCGCAAGATATTGACCCGGTCGAATCTCAGGAATGGCAAGACGCGATTGAAGACGTGATCCTTCGGGATGGCGCGGATCGTGCGCACTTCCTGCTCGACAAAGCCGTGCAACAGGCACGCGCGGCCGGAGCCAAGTTGCCGTTTTCGGCGACTACACCTTATCAGAACACCATCGCGTCGGATGACGAAATCGACATTCCCGGCGATACAGAGATGGAATGGCGCATCCGCACCATCAACAGATGGAACGCGATGGCGACCGTTGTTAAGCGGAACAAGGTGAGCAGCGAATACGGTGGGCACATTGCATCGTTCGCGTCGTCTGCAGCGCTGTACGATATCGGGCTTAATCACTTCTGGCGGTCCAAGTCGGCAATCCACGGTGGTGATCTGGTGTTCTTCCAGGGCCACGTGATCCCCGGCATCTACGCGCGCTCTTTCATGGAGGGTCGCATCAGTGCGGAACAGCTTGAGGCGTTCCGGTCCGAGGTCGATGGCGGTGGTCTGAGTTCCTATCCGCACCCGTGGCTGATGCCGGATTACTGGCAGTTCCCGACCGTTTCGATGGGGCTTGGACCGCTTATGGCGATCTATCAGGCGCGGTTCATGAAATACATGCACAACCGTGGCCTGATCGACATGGCCGACCGTAAGGTCTGGTGTTTCCTTGGCGATGGCGAGATGGACGAACCGGAAAGCCGGGGCGCGATTGATCTGGCGCATCGTGAAGGTCTCGATAATCTGATCTTCGTTGTGAACTGCAACTTGCAGCGTCTGGACGGCCCAGTGCGGGGCAACGGCAAGATCGTGCAAGAGCTTGAGGGCGACTTCCGGGGTGCCGGTTGGGACGTGATCAAGTTGCTTTGGGGCCGTGGTTGGGACGACCTTCTGGAGCGCGACACATCCGGGAAGCTGCGTCAGTTGATGGATGAAACCGTCGACGGTGACTACCAGACGTTCAAATCCAAAGACGGTGCGTATATCCGCGAGCATTTCTTCGGTAAGTATCCCGAAACAGCGGCTTTGGTCGAAGACTGGACAGACGATCAGATTTGGGCGCTGCGCCGTGGCGGACATGACCCCAAGAAGGTGTACAATGCCTTCCTGCGGGCCAGCAAAGCTAAGGGCACACCGACCTGCCTGCTGGTTAAGACCGTCAAAGGGTACGGTATGGGCACGGCTGGCGAAGGCCAGAACACGACGCACCAGCAGAAGAAGATGCAGTTTGACCAGCTTAAGGCGATGCGGGATCGGTTCCAGATTCCGGTCACCGATGAAGAGCTGGAAAAGGACGTGCCATTTGTCAGCCTGAACAACGCCCAGAAGGCCTATCTGGCGGATCGCCGGAAAGAGCTGGGAGGGTCGTTCCCCAAGCGGGATTGGCGCGACGCACCGAAGCTGGAGATTCCTGCTTTGGAGCAGTTCAAGGGTCAACTGGAATCCACGGGCGACCGTGAGATTTCGACGACGATGGCGTTTGTGCGTATCCTGACGACGTTGCTGCGGGACAAGAAGGTCGGCAAGAACATCGTGCCAATCGTTCCGGATGAAAGCCGTACCTTCGGGATGGAAGGTCTGTTCCGGTCAGCGGGCATCTACAACCCGCTGGGTCAGAACTACACCCCGCAGGATAAAGACCAGATGATGTTCTACAAAGAGAGCCTCGATGGTCAGGTTCTTCAGGAAGGCATCAACGAAGCGGGAGCGATGGCGGACTGGATTGCGGCGGCGACGTCTTATTCCAACCACGGCGTGCCGATGATCCCGTTCTTCATCTACTATTCGATGTTCGGCTTTCAGCGGATCGGTGATCTGGCCTGGGCCGCAGGCGACAGCCGCGCGCGGGGCTTCATGCTGGGCGGGACTGCCGGACGGACAACGCTGAACGGCGAAGGTTTGCAGCACGAGGACGGGCATTCGCACATCCTGGCAAGCACCATTCCGAACTGCGTCAGTTACGATCCGACCTTCAGCTATGAAGTCGCGGTCATCGTGCAAAATGGTTTGCAGCGTATGTTTGTCGATCAGGAAGACGTTTATTTCTACCTGACCCTGATGAACGAGAACTATCAGCATCCCGAGATGCCGATGGGTGCCGAGGATGGGATCATCAAAGGTCTCTACCGTCTGCAGAAAACGGCGAAACCGGGCAAGAAGCATGTGAACCTGATGGGCTCGGGAACGATCCTGGTTCAGGCGATCAAGGCGGCCGAGTTACTGAAAGAAGACTTCGGCGTCACCTCGGACATCTGGTCGGCCACGTCGCTGAACGAGTTGGCGCGGGACGGTCAAGATTGTGCGCGTCACAACCGTCTGAATCCCCTCTCCGAACCGAAGGTGCCGTATGTCACGCAGCAGCTTGACGGTGCCAAAGGGCCGGTGATTGCCGCGACCGACTACATGAAGAACTACGCCGAACAAATCCGTGCCTATGTGCCGGGTCGGTTCACGGTTCTGGGCACCGACGGTTATGGCCGCTCGGACAGCCGCGTGAACCTGCGCCGGTTCTTTGAAGTGGACGCAAACCACATCGCCGCCGCTGCGATGGTCGATCTCTTCCGCGATGGTGCGGTAACTGAGAAAGACCTGCAACTGGCTTTGAAGAAATACGACATCGACGGCGCCAAGCCGAACCCGCGTCTGGTGTGAGCCGGAGGAGATCAAGATTATGACTGTAGAAGTAAAAGTACCCGATATTGGCGATTTCAACGATGTGCCTGTCGTCACCGTTCTGGTGAGTGTGGGCGACACAATTGCCGTCGAAGACCCGATTGTCGAACTTGAATCCGACAAGGCGACGATGGAAGTTCCAAGCTCTGCCGCCGGTGTGGTGAAAGAGATTAAGGTGTCCGAAGGCGACAAGGTGTCCGAAGGATCGCTGATCCTTGTCCTGGAGGCTGATGGTGCCGCTGCTGCACCCGAGGATGCGCCCAAGGAAGAGCCGAAAGCCGAGGCGCCCGCCGCTGCTGCTCCGGCGGCTGCACCTGCTCCGGCAAAGACGGATGCAGGTTTTGGTAAGGTCCACGCATCGCCGTCTGTTCGCGCCTTTGCCCGCACCGTCGAAGTGGATCTGGCGACTGTGAATGGTACTGGTCGAAAAGGCCGGATCCTGCGTGAAGACGTGATGAAAGCGCTGAAATCGACGGCAGCCCCTGCAGCTGCGGGTGGTGCAGTTTCAGGTGGAATGGGTATCCCGCCGATCCCGGCTGTGGATTTCTCCAAGTTCGGGCCGATCGAAGAGATCGAGATGCCGCGCATCAAGAAGATCTCGGGTCCGGCATTGCACCGTTCGTGGCTTAACATTCCGCATGTCACACATAATGACGAGGCGGACATTACCGATCTGGACAAGTACCGCAAGGAAATGGACACGATGGCCAAGGACAACGGCTATCGCGTGACGCTTCTGAGCTTTGTCATCAAGGCTTCTGTGTCGGCTTTGAAAGAGCATTGGGAGTTCAACTCGTCGATCCATCCCGATGGCGACAAGCTGATCAAGAAGGACTTCTACAACATCGGCTTTGCGGCAGATACGCCGAACGGTCTGATGGTTCCGGTGATCAAGGACGCAGACCGCAAAGGTCTGGTCGACATCTCGAAGGAGCTGATGGAGCTGTCCAAGGCAGCGCGGGAAGGCAATCTGAAGTCCAAGGACATGCAGGGCGCGACCTTTACCATTTCGTCACTGGGCGGGATCGGGGGCACCAGCTTTACCCCCATCGTGAACGCACCCGAAGTGGCGATCTTGGGTCTCACCCGATCCAAGATGGCGCCGGTCTGGAATGGTGAGGAATTCGTTCCCCGTCTGATGCAGCCGCTGTCGCTGTCTTACGATCACCGTGCCGTCGACGGTGCCTTGGCCGCACGCTTCTGCGTGACGCTCAAGACTCTGCTTGGCGATATGCGCAAGTTGATGTGGTAAGGGGGACGATCTGATGGATGTTAAAGTACCCGATATCGGGGATTTCAAAGGCGTACCCGTTGTGACTGTTCTGGTCAGCGTGGGCGATACGGTTTCCGCCGAAGACCCGCTGATCGAACTGGAGTCCGACAAGGCGACAATGGAAGTACCGTCGCCGGCAGCGGGCAAGATCACCGAGATCAAGGTTGCCGAAGGCGACAAGGTATCTGAGGGCTCTGTGATCATGGTGATCGAAGGCGCGAATGCCAAAGCGGAAGAAGCGCCGAAGGCGACCGAAGACGCACCCGCAGCACCAAAATCGGTTGCCGCAACCGGCACCGCCTCGGGCAAGGGTGATGTGCATGCCGAAGTTGTGGTGCTGGGCTCGGGACCGGGCGGCTACACGGCAGCGTTCCGGGCGGCGGATCTGGGCAAGAAAGTTGTCCTGATCGAGAAATACCCGTCGTTGGGTGGTGTATGTCTGAACGTTGGTTGCATTCCGTCGAAGGCGTTGCTGCATGTGGCCAAGGTGATCACCGAGGCCGAGGAAATGTCGTCGCACGGGATCAGCTTTGGCAAGCCGAAGATCGATCTTGATGAACTGCGTGACTTCAAGAACAGCGTTGTTGGTCAGTTGACTGGCGGTCTGAGTGGTCTTGCAAAGGGCCGCAAGGTTCAGGTTGTTCAGGGCTACGGCACCTTTACTGGGCCGAACATGATCGAAGTGATCGGGGACAGCGGTAAGACCAATGTCAGCTTTGATCAGTGCATCATCGCTGCTGGGTCCGAGCCTGTGAACCTGCCGTTCATTCCGCATGACGACGAGCGGGTGATCGACTCGACTGGAGCTTTGGAGCTGAGGGAAATCCCGAAGCGGATGCTGATTCTTGGCGGTGGTATCATCGGTCTGGAAATGGCCTGTGTTTATGACGCATTGGGATCGAAGGTCTCGGTTGTGGAGTTCATGGACCAGCTGATGCCAGGAGCCGACAAGGACATCGTGAAGCCGCTGCACAAGCGGATCGAGGGCCGGTACGAAAACATCTGGCTCAAGACCAAAGTGACGGCTGTTGAGGCACAGAAGAAGGGGCTCAAGGTTACGTTCGAGAACGACAAGGGCGAAACCTTTGACGATACCTTTGACAAAGTGCTGGTGGCCGTGGGCCGCAAGCCCAATGGCAAGGTGATCGACGCCGACAAGGCAGGTGTGGCTGTGGATGATCGTGGCTTTATCGCCGTAGATAACCAGCAGCGTACCGGTGTGCCGCATATCTTCGCGATTGGAGACGTGGTTGGCCAACCGATGCTGGCGCACAAGGCCGTGCACGAGGGAAAGGTGGCTGCGGAAGTGGCCGCTGGACATAAGCGGTTCTTTGATGCGCAACTGATCCCGTCGGTCGCCTACACCGATCCCGAGGTGGCGTGGTGCGGTGTGACCGAAACGCAGGCCAAGGCGCAGGGCATCAAGTACGAAAAGGGCGTGTTCCCGTGGGCCGCCTCTGGTCGATCCCTGGCGAATGGGCGGAACGAGGGTATCACCAAGCTGCTTTTCGATCCCGAAGATGACCGCGTGATCGGTGCTTGCATCGTAGGGACCAATGCTGGTGATCTGATCTCGGAAGTGGCACTGGCCATCGAGATGGGCGCGGATGCAGTTGATCTGGGCCACACGATCCACCCGCACCCGACGTTGTCAGAAACGGTGAACTTTGCCGCCGAAATGTTCGAAGGCACGATCACCGACTTGATGCCGCCGAAGAAGAAAAAAGCGTAAATGAAAAAGAAGAGGGGGCCGCTTGGCCCCCTTTTTCGTTGGTCTGTTAGTCGGCTTATATGCCAAGGAACGGCTGCGCGATGCGCGGCATGAGACCTTTGAACTTCAGCGGTGCATCAGTGACTGCGAGGCAAATGCAATCCTCGGAAATATCGGCCACAGGCGTGTGGTTCATATCTTCATCGGCAACTTCGATGTCGCCGCGACTGAAGTACCCATCTTCATCCTGAAACGCGCCTTGAAGAACCAGCGTGAGTTCAAGCCCATGGTGCCCATGATCCGGGATCGCGGTGCCTGCCGGGATGTACAGCAGCCGTGCGGTTGCGTCTTTAGAGGTGGGTAGGATCGCCTGCTTCACGCCCATGCCCGCCGAGCGCCAGCGCACGTTGTCCAGTCCGCCGCCCACATAATCAACCAACGGTGCGGGCAGAACATCGTCCTGCACTTTGGCCAATACGGGTTTGTCTTGAACCTGATTGTCCTGCGCGTGGATCATGTCCAGCACCGAATTCAGGCTGTTGTTTGACATCTGAACGCTGTCACAGGTGTCGAGCACGGCGCCACCGACTGCATCGTAGCTGCCCAGTGCAGCTCGGCATTCGTCGCAGAGCGAGATGTGGGTTGCGACGATCAGGTTGACGGCTTCGGGCAGATCACCCGCCGAGTATGCCATCAAAAGGTCGTCTGTGAGGTGGTGTTTTACAGTCATTTCAGCATCATTTCATCGAGTGGCGCAGTCGTTCAAGTGCCAACCTAATACGGGATTTGATCGTGCCCAGTGGCAAGCCTGTCTGATCAGCGATTTCGCTGTGAGACAGGTCTCCGAAATAGGCTTTTTCGATCAACTCTCTTTGTTTCTCGGGCAGGTCGCGCAAGGCGCGCCCCAGTTGCTCGCTCTCCTGTTGTAACCCGATGACTTCGGCCTGATCTGGTTCCGCTTCTGGGCCCCACGGCAAGTCTTCGGGTTCCGGGCGCCGCTGTTTTCGCAACGCATCTATTTTCTTGTTCCGGGCGATTGTGAAAATCCATGTCGATGGACTTGCCCGGGTCGCATCGTAGAGATGCGCTTTGTTCCAAACTGTCACGAGCACTTCTTGCGCGCATTCTTCGGCAAGCGCTGCGTCCATCCCCGTCCGCATCAGGAATGCTTTCACCCGCGGGCCGAAATGGCCGAACAGGCGAATAAACGCTGCTTCGTCCCGCGCATCGCGGACCGCTAACAAGTCATCCACCCAAGGGATGACGTCGTTTCGTATTCCTGCCGTCACAGTATTCGTTCCGTTCGCGACCACCTTTCTGGGATCGCGCATTTCCAATCCCTTGGCAACGGGAGAGGCCTGACTATCCGATGAAAGCACGGTTGTCGTGAACATGTAGAGGTTACGGTGCAAGTACAGATTTGGATCACTGATTAATTTCTTTTTCTTTTCATCCGTTCTGCGGCTTGGAGCGTAAACAAAACTAGACGTATAAAAAAGAGAGATAACTATGCCCTTTGAAGCCCGCGCCAGTGCACCCAAAAAGATTGCCGTGATTGGCGCTGGGATTTCCGGGATGGGGGCAGCGCATATGCTGTCCGAAGATCACCACGTCACTCTGTTTGAAGCCGAACCGCGCTTGGGAGGGCATGCGCGCACGATCGTTGCGGGCAAGAATGGTGACCAGCCAGTCGATACTGGGTTCATCGTCTTCAACTACGCCAACTATCCGCACCTTGCGCGGCTTTTCAAATCGCTGGATGTGCCGGTCACGAAGAGCAACATGAGCTTTGGCGCGAGCTTGGATGGTGGGCGTATCGAATACGCGCTAGCAACGCTGGGATCGGTTTTTGCGCAGAAAAAGAACTTGGTGAACCCCAAGTTTCTTATGATGCTGGCGGACATTGCCAAGTTCAACAAGTGCGCGCTGGATGCCACACGCGACCGGAGCCTGCGCCTTGGTGCATTTCTAGAGCAGATCGGAACCGGGGAGTGGTTCCGCGACTATTACCTGCTGCCACTGACGGGGGCGATCTGGTCGACGCCAACCGACAAGATCATGGACTTCCCGGCGCATGCCTTGGTGCAGTTCATGGAGAACCACGCGCTGTTGTCGGTGTCGGGCCAGCACCAATGGTACACGGTTCAGGGTGGATCGGTTGAATATGTGCGGCGGCTTGAAATCTCGATGAAGGAGCGCGGGGTGACCTTCCGTTTGGGAGCCCCGATCGATGCCGTTCGCCGTGATGTCATGGGCCCAGAGGTCAAGGCACAGGGTGCCGAATGGGAACGCTTTGACGAGGTGATCTTTGCCACCCATTCCGACGACACGCTGCGGCTCTTGTCTGATGCGACTCCGCTTGAGAAGCGTTCGTTGGGTGCGATTGCTTATCAGCCGAACCGGATTGTCCTGCACGCGGATGAGAGCATCATGCCGAAACGGCGCATTTGCTGGTCGTCGTGGAACTATACGGAGACCGAAACAAAAAAGCTGAACACGATCGACCTTACTTATTGGATGAACAGCCTTCAGCCGATCCCGGAAAGCGACCCGCATTTCGTGACATTGAACACCACGCGTCCGATCCGGGAAGAGTTGATTTACGACGAATGCACCTTGCGTCATCCCGTATACGATCTTGAGGCGCTGGCTGCACAAGACACTGTGCGCGACATTAACGGAACGAACCGGACATGGTTCTGTGGCGCTTGGATGAAGAACGGGTTCCACGAAGACGGTCTTGGCAGCGCGGTGGATGTTGTCGATGCGATCCGCGCTCGCAATGCGGTTGCTGTGGCGGCGGAATGACGGACGTCGATCATATCGTTGGCCACACCTACCACGGTCGGAAAGGGAGCACGGACAACGCGTTTCGCTATTCCATCGACTACGTGATGCTGGACGCCGAGGCCAAGCCCAAGACGCCGTGGCTTTTCTCCCGAAACAGGGGCAACATTGCGACCTTGCAAGACAGCGATCACGGTGGAGCTCCGGGTGAAGGGCGCGGTGCTGTCTGGGCGCGCGAGGTGCTGGATGCCCACCAAGTCAGAGCACAGGGTCGATTGCTGCTGCTCGCGCAGCCGCGCTTTCTGGGTCATGTCTTCAACCCGGTGTCGTTCTGGCTGGCGCATGACGAGGTGGGCAACCTGGTGGCTGTTATCGCAGAGGTGTCAAACACCTTCGGAGATCGCCATTCGTACCTGTGTCGTAAGCCTGACAATTCGCCCATTGGAGCGTCAGATCGGTTGCAGGCCAGCAAGATTTTCTATGTTTCGCCGTTTCAGCCCGTCGCGGGTGGATATGAATTTCGCTTTGATATCCGACCCGACAAGATCGGGATTTGGATCGACTACACGCAAGCGTCAGGTGGGTTGATTGCCACCTTGACCGGATCACGCAAGACGATCAGCAATTGGTCGGTCCTCCGGTCGGTTCTGCGTCGTCCTTTTGGGTCTCGACGCGTGCTCGCGTTGATCCATTGGCAGGCGTTCAAGCTTTGGTGGAAAGGGTCGCGGTATCGCACCCGTACCGAGCCACCTTTGGAAGATGTCAGCCAGTGATGATGGTTGGTCGGCAGAACCTTGGTGGCTACGCGATTTTCGCGGCGGTCCTCGCGGCGGCGGGTTTGCCGATCTATATCCATGCGCCCAAGTTTTATGTCGATGAATATGGCGTAAGTCTTGCGGCGTTGGGCTCTGTCCTGTTCGGGCTGCGGTTGCTGGACGTGGTTCAAGACCCGTTGCTGGGTAAGCTGGCTGTGGCGGTGCGGCATGTTCAGGGTGTCGCTGTTGCGGTGACGCTTGCGATCATGGGGGCGGCGATGCTGGGGCTTTTCGCGGTCACGCCGCCTACAAACCCGGTCTTGTGGTTTGCCGTTATGCTGACGCTGGTTTTTTCGGCGTTCAGTTTCCTGACCATCAACTTCTACGCCCGAGGTGTGCAGAAGGCACAGTCGCTTGGCGGTGATAGTGGGTATTTGCGGGTGGCCCGGTGGCGCGAGACCGGAGCGTTGCTTGGGGTTTGTGTCGCATCTGTCATGCCGTCGGTGTTTCTGGCCATGGCGTGGCCCGAATTCGTTGCTTATGCCGCCCTTTTTGCGCTGGCCTGCCTTGTGGCCGCGATTGCCATGCACAGCGAATGGCACGGTCCGACAACAGAGCCTTCCGCAGGTTTCGGAATTGTTCTGAGGGATCAAATCTCGCGCCGTTTGTTACTGATCGCCTTGGTCAACGCGGCTCCTGTGGCGGTGAGTTCGACCCTGTTCCTGTTTTTCGTTGAAAGCCGTTTGGACGCTCCTGGATGGGAGGGCCCGTTGCTGCTGTTGTTTTTCGTGGCGGCTGCTGCGGCCGCCCCGTTGTGGGGCGCTTTGGCGGAGCGGGTTGGCGCAAAATCTGCCCTGCTGGCGGCCATGGCGTTGGCGATTGTCGCGTTCAGCTTTGCTATGATGCTGGGCAGTGGGGACACCATTTGGTTCGCCATCATCTGCCTAGCCTCGGGTGCAGCGGTTGGAGCGGACCTGACGCTATTACCAGCAGTTTTTGCGCGACGCATGGAAACGGTCGCACCGAATGCGTCTGAAGGTTTTGCGCTTTGGGGGTTCGTGTCGAAATTCACGCTGGCCTTTGCGGCCATTGCGTTGCTGCCGATCCTTGAAGACAGCGGTTTTGTCTCGGGTGCCAAGAACAGCGACGCCGCTTTATCAACTTTGACTTTGCTTTACGCAGGAGTGCCCTGCGCTTTGAAACTGGTGGCGATCGGCCTTCTGATCGCGACACCACTCGGAAAGGAATGACGTCATGGAGACTGTCTTTCTCGTATTTCTCGGAGCAAGCCTGATGCTCAGCCTTGGTTATCTCAAGAATCGATACTTTGACTTCTTCGGCCAAGCACCGACAGACTATGCCGCGGCTCCCGGTGATGTGTTCGATCTGCGGACACACCTCAATGGCGAAATCATTTGTGAAGGTGTCATCTATGGGCCCACGGGGCGCGTCACTTCGCGGTTTGTGGGCGATTTCGATGCGGCCTGGACTGGCAACAGCGGCGTGATGAAGGAACGGTTCGTCTACGACAGCGGTGATGAAGTGTTGCGCGAATGGAACCTGACGCTTGGCAATGACGGACGCATCCGTGCGACGGCCTCGGACGTGGTGGGTGAAGGGCAGGGGGTGCAAAGCGGGCCGACGGTACAGCTAAAGTACAAGTACAAGCTACCCGACGAGCAGGGAGGCCATGTGTTGGACACGACAGATTGGATGTATCTCGCACCGAATGGAACCATCGTGAACCGCAGCCAGTTTCGGAAGTATGGGATCAAGGTGGCCGAACTTGTGGCCACGATGCGTAGGAAGGAAGCGGCGTGATTGGGTGGGCAGGTAAACGGTATTGGTTGGTCGGGGCAAGCGAGGGTCTTGGTGCGGCTTTGGCGCACAAGATGAGCGCCGCCGGTGTTCACCTGATCTTGTCTGCCCGGAGTGAAGATAAACTGAACGAGCTTGCGGCAAGTCTACCAGGCAAGTCTGAGGTTGTTCCTGTCGACGTGTCCAATGCCGATTCGGTCAAGGCGGCAGCCGAAGTGGTGGGCGATATCGACGGGATCGTTCAGATTGCGGGCGTATATTGGCCTTTTGGAGCTAAAAACTGGGATGCAGATCAGGCCGTCGCGATGGCGGACATCAATTTCACTGGCGCAATGCGTTTGATGGGTGCGGTTGTGCCAAAATTCGTCGAACGTGACGCGGGACATATTGTTCTGACAGGTTCGCTGTCCGGTTTTCGCGGATTGCCGGGGGCTGCGGCTTATACTTCGTCCAAGGCGGGGGTGATGACGTTGGCGGAGTCGCTGTATGCCGATTTGCGCAAGACGAATGTGCGGGTGCAATTGGTCAATCCGGGGTTTGTGAAGACCCGTCTGACCGACAAGAACGATTTCTCAATGCCCTTTATCATGAAACCCGAAGATGCCGCGCGCGAGGTCTTCGAACATATGAACACAGATGCGTTCAAGCGCAGCTTTCCGACGCTGTTCTCGTGGGTGTTCCGGGGTAGCCAATTTCTACCCGATTGGCTCTATTATCGCTTGTTTGCGTAAGATCAAAGTCAAAGATTCTTTTCTCGCCCATGTTTCGCTTAACGACATGGGAGATTCGTCATGGAACATATCATACCAAAGGGGCTGGCTTCTGACTCATTAGGGATTTCTGAGGTTCCCAGCTCGCCCGCGCTCTGATTCCATG
>CANNCS010000089.1 GCA_947503115.1 uncultured Marivita sp. | reverse complement strand
CCAATCCATCAAGCACGGCGCTCAACTCGCAAGGAATATGGGGCAGAAAATCAACCAAAATGTGTGAATCTGATAGGTCCACCCCCGAGCGGTCAATCTGCCGCGTGCCCTGCGAGGCAGCCATCCCGGCAGTCGTCATCACGGCCACAGCAGAGGCCAAAATCAGATGTCGCATCATGCTGACCCGCTTTGTTCCGGCATCCAAGCAATTCCTCCCTTAGGACGCGTCTTCCACCTCATCCTCGAGATAGGCCACCCGCCCCCCAGACTTGGAGCCAGTGACCACCCCCAACGATTTCAGCTTGCGGTGCAACGCGCTGCGCTCCATCCCGACAAAGCTGGCAGTTCGGCTGATATTACCACCGAACCGGTTGATCTGAGTGAGCAGGTATTCCCGCTCGAACGCCTCACGCGCCTCGCGCAGCGGCATTGTAGCAAGCGTCCCCGACAAAACCACCCGACCCTCTTCGTCCTCGGCCTGGGCACTGTCCTGTGGCAGTTCCCGCGCCGCGATGTCGCCGGTGCCATCGCCCAGGATCAGAACCCGTTCGATCAGATTCTTGAGCTGCCGCACGTTGCCCGGCCAGATCATCGTCTGCAACAGCGCCACTGCATCAGAGCTGAGATCGCGCTTAGGCAGGCCTTGCGTTTGGTTAAAGAGGTCGATGAAATGCCCCGCCAGCATCGGAATGTCTTCGCGCCGGTCCTCAAGACTGGGGACTGAGATCGGCACGACATTGAGCCGGTGATAGAGTTCCTCGCGGAAGGTGCCAGCGGCGATCTCTGTTTGTAGGTCGCGGTTGGTGGAAGAAATCACCCGCAGATCGACCCGCACTTTGTCGGCCCCTCCCACACGCTGGAATTGTTGATCCACAAGAACTCGCAGAATCTTGGATTGGGTGCCGATGGGCATGTCTGCCACTTCGTCAAAATAGACGACCCCTCCATGAGCCTGTTCAAGCAAGCCCGGCTCTACCCCGCGTTCGGGCGTTTCGCGGCCGAAAAGCACCTCTTCCATCGTTTCGGGCGCAACGCCCGCACAGTTTACCGTTATGAAAGGTGCACTGGCGCGGTTCGAATTGGCGTGGATGTAGCGCGCGGCGACTTCCTTGCCGCTGCCCGCAGGTCCAGACAGAAGCACCCGACCGTTGGATTTCGTCACCTTATCGAGATTCGACAAAAGCCCGCGATAAGACGCGCATTCACCGACCATCTGCGCCACATCGGTTTCACGACGCTTGAGCTTATTGTTCTCGCGGCGCAATCGACTGGTTTCCATCGCGCGCCGGATGACAACAAGCAGCTGGTCGATATTGAAGGGCTTTTCGATGAAATCATACGCACCCTGTTTGATCGCAGCGACGGCGATTTCAATATTGCCATGGCCCGAGATGATCACCACCGGCACATCAGGATTGTCGCGTTTCACAGTCTTGAGGATGTCGATGCCATCCATCTTGCTGTCTTTGAGCCAAATATCGAGAATGAGAAGCGACGGTTCTTCCGAATTGATCTCGGCCATCGCTTCGGATGAGTTACCAGCCAGCCGAGTGGTGTACCCTTCATCTTCAAGGATATCACCGATCAATTCACGGATGTCGCGCTCGTCATCTACAATCAGTATGTCGCTCATTACCTCACCCTTGTCTTTTGAATATCACGTCTTGAAAGTCGTCTTATCTGAGGCCTCTTCGGCCTCCAGAGCATTGATATCGTTCTCTTTATTCAAGAGATTTAGAACCGGCAGACGGATCACTGCCATAGCGCCGCAACGTCCCGAGTCATCAAACGGTTCAGCCTGCTCAAGCGTCAGCGTTCCACCATGTTCTTCGATAATCTTCTTCACGATCGGAAGGCCCAGACCAGTGCCCTTTTCGCGTGTCGTAACGTAAGGCTCAAACAGACGCGATGGGTCTTCTGGCAGGCCAATTCCATTGTCGGAAATGCGAACAACCGCCATATCGTCATCCAGAACACACGACACCCGCACCTGCGGGCTCACCGATTCTTCTGGAACATTTTCAATATAGCTTTCAATCGCTTCCCCGGCATTCTTAATTAAGTTTGTAAACGCCTGCCCGATCATAGTCGCATCTATTTCGGCTGGGATGCCGTGCGGCGGCATATCCGTGACAAAGCCAACACTGGGTTGCCCCGCCTCCTGCAGGAGGATCACACTACGCAGGATGTCGACAATGTCTTCTGGCTTACGCTCAGGTTCGGGCATTCGAGCGAACTTAGAAAATTCATCAACAATGCGCCGCAAGTCATTGGTTTGACGCACAATAACTTCTGTAAGCTGCTCAAGGCTTTGTGCATCTTCTTCGCCCAATTGACGGCGGAACTTGCGGCGGATGCGTTCGGCCGACAATTGGATCGGCGTCAGTGGGTTCTTGATCTCATGCGCGATGCGACGGGCAACATCGCCCCACGCCGCCATCCGTTGCGCACTGACCAGATCGGTTACGTCATCAAACGCAATCACGTAGCCTTCCAACCCACCATCATCGCGACGACGCGTCGACAAGCGAACCAACAGGTTCTCCAGACGGCTTTCCCGACTGACTTTGATTTCTTCCTGCGCTGTTTCGATGCCCTGTTCGCGCAGTCGTTCGAACAGCGGGCCGAATTCCGGGACCGCCATCGTAATTTCCACACTGCGCCGATTTTCGTGCCACGCCAACAGTCGTTCAGCCGACCTGTTCACAAAGGTCACCCGCCCATCTGCGTCCAACCCCACCACTCCTGACGTGACCGACGTCAGGACGGAATCAAAAAGGCGCTGGCGACGTTCGATCTGGCGGGTGTTGTCTAGCAGGGTTTCGCGCTGGCCTTTGAGTTGCCGCGTCATCTGGTTGAAATAGCGGCCCAGCATCGCGATCTCGTCATCGCCATCCTCTTCTAGCACTTTCACATCAAGATCACCCGATCCGACCCTTTGCGCCGCACCTGTGAGACGACCCACGGGACGGCTGAGGCGCTCTGCGAACCACAGACCAAGCCAGACAGCGGCAAGGATCAGCAAGAAGGCAAATCCAAGATAGAGTAGCGCAAAATCAAACAGAACGCGCCCTCGGTCGTTTTCCTGTTGCTGGTAAAACCGCGCGGTTTCCTGTGTGTCATCAAGCAAGTTGAGGATCTGACCGTCGACCTCTCTTGTGATGTAGAGATACCGGTCAGGAAAGGCGCGTAAAGGGATCAGCGCGCGCAGTTCGTTGTTGTCCCAATCCTGTACCAACGCAGATCCGATCTCATTCGCGCTCGCGATCACTTCGGCGGAAGGGCGTTCAAAATCAAAGAGGTACGACCCTTCACCCCGCGCTCGGATTTCACCTGTTCCGTCAATCACGTAGGCCTCGCGCAAGCCGCGCTGAATTTGTGCTTGTCCTTGGCTGAGAGCTTGGCGCAATTCGCCATCGTCCATGATGACCGTTGCGCGACGATTGGCATCAAGGAAACCCGCCAAGGCTTGCGCGTCTTGGGTCAGGCCATCGCGGTGTTCCTGCTCGTAGGCTTCGGCGGCTGACAGCGACGCGCCAACCACGTTGCGAACGCGTTCCGAAAACCAAGTCTCAAGCCCGATATTGATTGTGAGCACGGCAAAAACGGCGACGGTGATCGTCGGCAGCAACGCCATCAGCGCAAAGGCGCCTGTCAACCGGAGGTGAAGGCGCGAACCTGCGGATTTGGCACGACGAGCGGCGATCAGATTGACCACCCGACTGAGCACAAGAGCCGCAAGCAGCAGCACATAGATCAGGTCTGCAAGCAACACCAGACGCAGGTTGAACTGTGCCCCGGTTCCGGTGTCGAGCGGCCCCAGCACGAGGATTGTTGCAATGGCAAGAATAGGACCAAGCAGCACCAGACCAAGGGTCATGGCGTTCTGATAGCGCCGTTGACGGCGCATCCGGCTCAGCCGGGTCCAATTCCAAGAGCGTGCCCAGGTGGCCACAGCCAACCCCCGCCTAGATGTGCCGCGCAGCTCGGCCACCGCTATATATTGTGCTTCCAGCCAACTGCGTCACCGCCAGAACACTATTATGTGGCAGTTTTACATCAATTTGCGACGGCGTGTCACCTGAATATCGAGGTCAGTGATCTTCTTTCTGAGCGTATTTCGGTTAATTCCGAGCAAATCCGCGCACTTGGCTTGATTTCCACCGGTCGCCTCAAGCGCGATTTCGATCAACGGTGCTTCGATCTCGCGGAGGATTCGCGGATAAAGGCCCGGCGGCGGGAGCATCGTGCCGTGCAGGTCGAAATAGCGGCGCAGGTGGCGGGCGACAGACGTGCTGAGTTTCTCGCTGTCACCGCCGCGCAAGACGGGTCCGGTTTCGGGTTGGTTGCCCAAGACGTTTTCAACTTCTGCACGCGTGATCTCGTCGGCGCGAGAGGTCAGGCTTAGGCGGCGCACGACGTTTTCCAATTGGCGCACGTTGCCCGGCCAACTGTAGGCGCGGAAAAGGTCGGCGGCATCCTCGGACAGCCACCGCTTGGCACCGCCATCGCGTTCGGCGCGGGTGAGGAAGTGTTCGCTGAGCAGCGCAATATCGTCCACCCGTTCGCGCAGGGATGGCACGGAAATGGTCGCGCCGCTGATGCGGTAATACAGATCTTCGCGCACGCCGCTGTCCGAGATGCCCTGACCGGGATCCGTCTGGCTGGTGGCGATGAAGCGCGGCACATGTTCGCCCGGGCCGTCCATCATGCGTACGATACGGGCCTGCACCTCGTCCGGGACATCTGCCAGTTCGTCGATCAAAAGCGTACCACCCCGCACGCGGGCCAGAATACGCGCCGGGCCTTCGATGTCCGCCAGATCACTGCCAGTGACGGTGACGAAGGGCAAAGACCGGCGATCCGAGAAGTCGTGTAACGCGCGGGCGATGAGCGATTTACCGGTGCCGGATTCGCCACAGATGAGGACGGGCAGATCGGTGTTCATCACCTTTGCGACCAGACGATAGAGCGCCTGCATCGCAGGGGTCTTACCGATCAGCGGCAGATCATCGGGCGCGTCGTCTGCCACCGGTTCCGGCGCCGGGCGCACAACCCGGCTGCGAGAATCAAGCGCCTTGGCGGTTCGCTTCATCAGGTCGGGAAGGTCGAACGGTTTCGGCAGGTAATCGTAGGCTTCTGCTTCGGCGGCCTGAATAGCTGTCATGATGGTATTCTGCGCCGAAATCACGATGACCGGCAGATCGGGCCGGTCCTGGCTGATCTTGGGCAGCATCTCGAGGCCGTTGCCATCAGGCATAATCACGTCCGAGATCACCACGTCGCCCTTGCCCTCGGCCACCCAGCGCATCAGCGTGGTCAGCGAGGATGTGGCGTGCACTTTGCACCCAGCCCGAGTCAGCGCTTGCGTCAGAACCGTGCGGATCGTGCGATCATCATCCGCGACAAGTACGGTACCATCCATCAGTTAGACTCCTTTTGTTTTCGCGGCGCCTGCGGCAACGAAATGCGAAAGCGGGTTTTTCCGGGGACACTGTCGACAGCGACCCATCCATCGTGATCCGAGATGATCTTGCTCACCAGTGCGAGGCCAAGCCCGGTGCCGTTTTCACGGCCCGAGACGAAGGGATCGAACACATCGCCCCGGATCTCGGGAGGTAGACCCGGGCCGTCGTCGATGACTTCGACCTGCAACGGCAAGGACTGGCCCGTGCCATCCGCGCGGCGAAGGCTGTAGCTGTGTTCGTAATAGGTGTGCAGGCGAATGATCCCGCCTGCTTTGGGGTCGGCCGCCTCGGAAGCATTTTTAACGAGGTTTAGAACCACCTGAAGCAATTGATCCGCATCGCCAAGAGCCAATGGCAGCGAAGGATCGTAGTCTTCGATGATCTTCATATGTGCGCCGAACCCCAACAGCGCTGAGCGACGCGCGCGGTCCAGCACGTCGTGCAGATTCACCGGGATGCGTTCAGGCGCGGACAGGTTGCCGAATTGTTCGACCTGTTCCAACAGCTTTACGATGCGGCGGGTTTCCTCAACGATGAGATCGGTCAGTTCAAGATCACCGCTGCTTAGGCTCATGCTAAGCAGTTGCGCCGCCCCAGTGATGCCCGCCAACGGGTTCTTGATTTCATGGGCCAGCATTTCGGCCATGCCGATGGCGGATTTGGCGGCGGACTTGACCGATTGGCTTTGGTTCACACGGCCCGCCAATTCACGCGGGCTGATGAGCAGGATCATGTAACCGTCCATGCCTTGAACCGGCGCGAATTGTAGGTTGCACACGAGTGGCGGGCGATTGCCGGTGCCAACATCCACATCATTTACGAAAAGAGGTGTCCCGTTTGCGCGGGCGCGGACAAGGCTGCTCTCCATCGGGGCATCGACGGTTAAACGATCCCAGATTGGCTGGCCACGCAGCCATTTTGCCGAGTTGTTCATGAACCCTTCGGCTGCAGGGTTCATATCAAAGATATTTTCATCGCCATCTATGATGATGGCAGGCACAGGCAGGGACGACCAAATCAGCCGTTCATCGACCAAAGATTCTTCGTCGGTGTCGTGAACAGTCATGCAGCTTGCCTTACATCGATCAAAAGTGCGTCAGGCAAGGCCGATAGGACGTCTTGCGGATTTTTGGTGGTCAGGATCGATTTCCGGAGGTTGGCCCCTGTTCCGGCCTCATCCATGTACCAACCTAGGTGTTTCCGCGCGACGCGGTTGCCAAGATCGCTGCCGTAGAAATCGAGCATCGCTTCGTAATGTCCCGAAACCATATCGACCAGCGCGTGACCTTTTGGGATGTCTGGCTTCGGCGTACCGAAGATATCGGCCGCGATCTGTGCCAGTATCCATGGACGTCCTTGCGCGCCGCGCCCAACCATCACCCCGTCCGCACCGCTTTGTGTAAGCGCCGAACGTGCGGTCGCGGTGTCCACGATATCGCCATTGGCGATGACCGGGATTGAGACCGCGTCTTTGATCTGGCGGATGGCGGTCCAATCGGCGCGGCCTTTGTAAAACTGGCAACGGGTGCGCCCGTGAATGACGATCATTGCAATACCAAGCACTTCGGCACGCTGCGCCAGTTCCGCCGCATTGTGCGAGGCGTCGTCCCAGCCCAGCCGGGTCTTGAGCGTCACCGGAACGCTGACCGCGCCCACAACGGCGTCTATCAGGCGACACGCGTGGTCCAGATCGCGCAACAGCGCCGACCCCGAATACCCACCAACGACCTTTTTCGCCGGGCAGCCCATGTTGATATCTATCACCTGCGCGCCCATGCCTTCGACCATACGCGCCGCTTCGGCCATCGCTTCAGGTGTGCGACCCGCCAGTTGAACAGAGGTATTCGCGATCCCTGCCCCCAGTTCGGCCTTTTCCCGCGACCCGGGGCGCGCAGTTAGGAATTCGCCGCTGGCGATCATTTCGGACACCACGCGGCCTGCACCAAAGCCCGACACCAAAGTGCGGAACGGCAGGTCGGTGATACCGGCAAGCGGGGCCAGCATCACGGGAGGAGAAGTCAGGTCTAGTGGAACAGACGGAGTCACCGTTGCAATCCTTGATTGATGAGTTTGAGCTACGCTGTGGTCGCATCCCGTTCAATGATATTAGCCTGAAAAACAGACCGACAAAACGCATGTGCCTAATTATTGTGCAAATAACCGGGGGAGATTGCACAGCCACCAGACAAACCTTAGACAAGCCGTAACAATTCAAGGGATGTGCAGATGAAAGTGCGGCTTGGCAATGGTTACGACGTTCACAAGTTCGGACCGGGCGACCATGTTGTCCTGTGCGGCATAAATGTTCCTCATGATCAGGCACTTATGGGGCATTCGGATGCAGATGTCGGGATGCACGCCATCACAGATGCGATTTACGGCGCATTGGCAGCGGGCGACATTGGTCGGCACTTCCCCCCCTCGGATCCGCAATGGAAGGGCGCCGCAAGCGAGATCTTTCTCAAGCATGCAGTTCAGATGGCACGCGATGCGGGATTCGTGATCAGCAACGTGGATTGCACGCTGGTTTGCGAATTCCCCAAGATTGGCCCTCATGCTGACGCAATGCGCGCCGCCTTGGCCGACATCATGGACCTCCCGATCGAGGATATTTCGGTCAAGGCGACCACGTCGGAGAAGCTGGGCTTTACTGGGCGCGGAGAGGGAATCGCGGCGCTTGCCACAGCCGCGTTGGTGTCGTCATGAACAAACTGATCGCGACATTCTTTGGTGTAGGCTATCTGCGACCCGCGCCCGGCACATGGGGGTCACTGGCCGCCCTGCCCGTCGCTTATGCGGTGCTGTCTATTGGTGGCTTCTGGCTTTTGGTGAACCTGACCTTTTTTGTCTTCATGTCAGGTTGGATCGCAACGCGAGACATGACGCGCGATCAGGAAGACCATGATCCGTCTTACATTGTGGTGGACGAAGTTGTGGGCCAATGGATTGCCTTGTTTCCGGTTGCATACGGGGCATCGCGCATGTCGGCAGACCTATTGGCGCTTTATCCCGGCTGGATAGCGGCATTCGTTCTTTTCCGGCTTTTTGACATCTGGAAGCCATGGCTTGTGGGCCGCGCGGATGCGCGAGGGGACGCGTTAGGTGTGATGCTGGACGATGTGATCGCGGGCGTATTTGCGGCGATTGGTGTCGCGGCTTTGGCGGCGTTGTTTCATTTGGTGTTGATGTGACTATCGCTTTGGCAGACGAGGTGTTGCGCCTTGCCGTATCGGCCAGTGCAACAGTGACAACTGCCGAGAGTTGCACCGGCGGCATGGTTGCGGCCGCGATCACCGATATCGCCGGATCATCGTCTGCCTTCGAGCGGGGCTTCGTCACCTACTCAAACCAGGCAAAGATCGACATGCTGGGCGTGTCGCCCGCAACTCTGGACGCGTATGGCGCTGTATCCGAGAACGTCGCGCGAGAGATGGCGCTTGGCGCACGAGCAGCCGCAAAATCCGACGTGGCCGTGTCCATCAGCGGGATTGCCGGACCCGGCGGGTCCGAGTTCAAACCCGAAGGGCGCGTGTGCTTTGGACTGGCGACAGCGCAGGGTGTACAGACCAAGACAATCGAATTTGGGGCACTTGGGCGCGCCAATGTCCGCACAGCCGCACGGGATGAGGCGCTGACACTCTTGGCGACAGGCCTACGCACACTTTGATGTTTTATTACGCATCCAGCCCACATACTGCACAATAATTAAACAAAACCATGCTTGCTTCATTTTAAGGCAGCCCATTTCCCGTTTTGCCTCTTTTTTCCGCGAACCTGATCCGCTTTGACCGCGCCAATTAAAGCTAAATCAAAGGATGGGACAGATGAACGGAGCCGATACGGCCTGGATTATCGTGGCAACCGCGCTTGTGTTGTTCATGACGCTACCGGGGCTTGCCTTGTTTTACGGCGGGCTTGTGCGCGCGCGAAATGTGCTGAGCGTGTTCATGCATTGCTATGCCATTGCCTGTTTGATGAGCGTTCTTTGGCTCGCTTTCGGCTATACGATCGCATTTGGCGATGGTGGTGCCTATTGGGGTGGGCTTGGCAAAATGTTCCTACTGGGCGTCGGAACAGACGATCTGTCGGGCACGTTGCCCGAGATTCTGTTCTTCGCCTTCCAGATGACCTTTGCAATCATCACCCCTGCCCTGATCGTCGGCGCCTATGTCGAACGGGTCGGGTTCGGCTTTGTGCTGCTCTTTTCGGGCCTATGGATGCTTTTGTGCTATGCACCGGTAGTACACTGGATCTGGGGCGGCGGTTTCCTTTCAGATGGTGGCATCTTTGGCGACACTGGCGTGCGTGACTTTGCCGGCGGCATTGTGGTTCACGAAACCGCAGGTCTTGCCGCATTGATCATCGCCGTGTTCCTTGGGCCGCGCAAGAAAGACACCACCCCACCGCACAACCCCGGCTACGTGATGATTGGCGCCGCGATGCTTTGGGTTGGTTGGTTCGGCTTCAATGGCGGATCGCAATTGGCTGCTGATGGCGGCGCCGCAATGGCGCTGACCGTCACGCATATCTCTGCTGCAACGGCATCGCTGACATGGGCGCTGTGGGAGAAAGTAAAGTTCGGCAAAGCCTCGCTTGTCGGTATGGTCACCGGCACAATCGCGGGCCTTGCCTCGATCACCCCGGCCTCTGGATTTGTCGGTCCGATCGAAGCTTTGATCATCGGCGCCATTGCGGGTGTGCTGTGTCAGGAAGCGGTGAACGTGATCCGCAACATGCTTAAGATCGACGACACCCTTGACGTTTTCGCAGTTCACGGCGTGGGCGGTATCTTCGGCACGATCATGATCGCGGTTTTTGGCGCGGGTACATTTGCGGCGCAGCTTGGTTCGCTGGCGATTGTCGGTGTGTTCACTGTGGTGGTGACCGTGGTTTTGGTGGTTTTGGTCAAGATGATCGCGCCGATCCGCGTCGATGCAGAGACCGAGAATTCGGGCCTCGATATTATCGTGCATGGCGAACGCGCCTACGACCACGCGTCGTAATACGACTGGTGAGTTAACTAGTAACAGGGCGGGCCAAACGGCCCGCCCTTTTTCATTCAAACGCCAAAGCAGGCAAAAAGCTCAGCTGTACAATTCCTCGGCGCGTCGCTCAAAGGCGCGGACGATGCGCTGCATGGCTTCGAAAAAGAACATGCCCGCTGCCCCTTGCAGGATGCGGCTCTTGAATTCGAAATCCACATAAAAGGTTACTTCGACACCGCCATCTACATCCTTGAAGCCCCAGTTCGAATGTAAATGCCGAAACGGGCCATCCAGATATTCGGTGTCGATCTTCATTTGTTCGGGCCAGAGCACAACCCGGCTGCCGAACCGTTCGCGGAACACTTTGAAACTGATCACCAAATCGGCCAGCATTTCCTCGTGATCACCACGATCCTCGCGCGAACGAATGCGCGCCGCTGCAGTCCACGGCAGGAATTTGGGGTAATTCGCCACGTCCGCGACCAGATCGTACATCTGTTGCGCCGTGTACGGCAATGTGCGGGTTTCGGAATGTGTTGGCATCTGCTCTTTTGTTTTGACCGTGACAGTGGCGGGGGATGTCGTATTGTGCGCGCGAAAAATCAAGGGAAACCTATGTCAGAGCGTCCTTATGTCATCGACGAAATGATCTCGGCCAAGGCAATTGCTGCCCGGATCGAGGAATTGTCGCACGCCATCAAAGAAGAATTCCGTGACACCAACAAGCTGGTGGTGGTCGGCCTGCTGCGCGGTAGTTTCGTTTTCATCGCCGATCTTGTGCGTGAATTGGACCTGCCCGTCGAAGTCGATTTCCTTGAGGCGTCGTCATACGGCGATGCGATGGAATCAAGCCGCGAGGTACGAATCCTGAAAGATCTGCGCGGCCAGATCGAAGGCCGGGATGTGCTCGTGGTGGAAGACATTGTCGACACGGGGCACACGCTGAAACACGTTGTTGGCTTGCTAGAATCTCGGAAGCCAGGGCGCCTACGCACAATTGCCTTACTGGACAAGCCATCGCGGCGCGAAACGGATGTCGCGGCGAATTGGATTGGATTTTCGATCCCGGACGAATTTGTAGTCGGCTACGGAATCGACTACGCACAGCGCAATCGCAACCTACCCTTTATTGGCAAGGTTCGGTTCCCCGAGGCGTGAACTCGTTTCATCTGATGCGCATGGCGCAGTGGGCGCGAAACCCGCCTAGCCCGGCCCGGGTGAAATTCACGGTGGGCATTGTGGTGTTCTGTCTTGCTGTCTTTTGCATAGAGCGTTGGGTGGGTTGGCCGGACTGGATATCGCTTGACGCCGAACGGGTACCCAATCGGATTCTGCGCTAAGATCGAGCGACCAATTGGGAGGAACCGCCATTTTCGCCGGCAATCGCCGATAGATGCGGTTGCAGCAGCTTTTCCAACGTCTCCATAAGGCGTTGAATTCGGTCGCTGCCCGCAAGATCGCGGTGACACGCCACCCAGATTGGAACAACAAAATCCGGAACATCCAAATCTATCCGCTCCAATTCGGGCGCCGCATCGCCAAGAATACAGGGCAGCACGCCTTGTGCATTGCTTTTGCCAAGCATCTGCGTGAGTAGACAAGAACTGTCAGCGCTGGCGACGACGTCGCTCGGGTCGACCGCGTTTGCCATCCATTGCGCCGGACCCGACCGCTCCAATGCACCTGTCATCCCAAGCCACCCCTGCGGTTTCCGCCGTTTGGCCCGCGCATAAACGCCAAAGCGCATGTCGGTGATTTTGCGGCCAACAAGGTCGTCGGACAGAACCATTGCCGGGCGCAACGCGACATCAGCATGCAACCGCGCCATGTCGATATGCGGATTCGATGACAGATAGGTCAAACGATCGGGCGCCACGCGCCGCGCCAAAGCCGGGTAAATCCACGCCAGAACCGTCTGACATAACGAGTCTGTCGACGTGATACGCAAAACCTTTCCGGTTCCGTTTTGACGACCCTGCATCAGAGCTTCGGCGGAATTGACATGTTGCGCAGCAAGACGCGCCGCTTCGATCACCGGAGCCCGATTGGGACGTAGCCGATAACCGCTGCGCTCGCGCTCGAACACGGGTCCTCCGCAGGCTTCTTCAAAGGACGCAATGCGTCGCAGCACTGTGGCGTGATTGACGCCCAGTGCTTTGGCAGCCGCATTCACCGATCCTGTGTCGGCCACGGCTAATACAAATCGCAAATCGTCCCAATTCAGCTTGTGCACGGATGTGGACCCTTTTTGCATTTTCTAACAATTAATTTGTGCACAGAGCGAGGCATACTAAATTACAGGTCATACAAATTTCAGGGAGTATAAATTGATGAAGAAAAATCTTGCTTTTGCAATCGCCTTTACCGCTTCGGGTTGCGGCACCGCCGCAATGGCACAGGACGACTTTTCAGCTCAGCTGAAAGCGCGTCAGGGCCAATTCCGGATCATGGCGATCAACCTTGGCATCCTTGGCGGAATGGCACAGGGTAAAATGGACTATGATGCAGATGCTGCACAGGCGGCAGCGGATACGCTTGTCGCGGTGTCGATGATCCAGCAAGGGCCGATGTGGCCCACCGGATCGGACAATATGGCCATCGACGGCACACGCGCACAGCCCAATATCTGGGATGCAAATGACGATTTCCTTTCCAAGTGGGGCGACTTTGGCACTGCCGCAAAGGCAATTCAGGCCGCCGCAGCGGGTGGTGTCGAAGGTCTTGGACCTGTGATGGGCCAAATCGGGGGCACTTGCAAAGCCTGTCACGACACCTACCGCGCTCCGGCGAACTGACCTGCTGCAATGGGGCGTGGTCTGATCAAGGGAGCCTTGGTTCTTGCTGTTGCTGCGGCAGCAGTTGGGGTGTTCGTAACGCGCGCCACGCCCATTGACAGCAGCCCTTTGGCCGGGCGCACCAGTGATCCGGCCAAAGGTGAAACGGTTTTTGTCGCTGCCGGCTGTGCGTCCTGCCACGCGGCTCCTGACGCCGAGGGCGATGAAAAGCTGATCCTCGCCGGTGGGCAAAGATTCCCATCCGATTTCGGCACGTTTATCGCGCCCAATATCTCGCCCGATCCAAATGCCGGAATTGGCAGCTGGTCATTGGGTGAATTTGCGAGCGCGGTAAAGAAAGGTGTTTCCCCCGACGGCCAACATTATTACCCAGCCTTTCCTTACGGATCCTACGTTCATATGGACGATCAGGACGTGGTCGATTTGTGGGCGTTTTGGCAAACGCTGCCCAGTGATGCCACACCAAGTCAGCCGCATGAGGTCGGATTTCCTTTCAACATCCGGCGGTCGGTCGGCGTATGGAAGCTATTGTATCTGAAAGACGATTGGGCCGTTCAGGTTGAGAATACGCCTGAACTGGAACGTGGCCGTTATCTGGTCGAGGCCTTGGCGCATTGCGGCGAATGCCACACGCCGCGGGACCCACTTGGTGGTATGAACAGGGCAAACTGGCTGGGCGGCGCGCCAAACCCCACAGGTCGCGGCAATATCCCATCGCTGAGACCTGCCGATCTGACATGGGACCCGACCGAGATCACCTATTATCTGGAAACCGGATTCACCCCAGATTTCGACAGTGCGGGTGGGCACATGGTGGCTGTAATCGAGAATTTCGCCAAGCTGCCCGCCAGCGACCGGGACGCGGTTGCGGCCTATCTCAAGGCGTTACCGTAGGCCCATCCTACAAAGACGTGGCGGATACCCTTTACAGAGTATCCGTGCCTAGCTTTTCATCTGGCGCAGAGATGTGTTTCGAGCCTTTGGCAAACAACGTCGATGCTGTTTGCCTCAGACCTTGGACAGTTTCGCTTCGCGGTTAGCGCGCAGCCGGGCGAAATCATCACCAGCGTGATAGGACGAGCGGGTCAGCGGAGTTGCCGAAACCATCAGGAAGCCTTTGCCGTAGGCTGCTTTTTCATAGCCCGCAAATTCCTCGGGCGTCACAAAACGGTCCACGGCGTGGTGTTTCGGCGTCGGTTGCAGGTATTGGCCGATGGTCAGAAAATCCACGTCCGCCGCGCGCATGTCATCCATGACCTGTGTCACGGATTGGCGGTTCTCGCCCAATCCCACCATGATGCCCGACTTGGTAAAGATAGACGGGTCAATCTCTTTCACGCGCTGCAACAAGCGCAGGCTGTGGAAATAACGCGCACCGGGGCGCACTTCGGGATAGAGCCCCGGTACGGTTTCGAGGTTGTGGTTAAACACGTCGGGCCGCGCGGCCACCACCGTTTCCAACGCATCCGGCCCACATTTCAGGAAATCAGGCGTCAGGATTTCAATCGTCGTATTGGGCGAGCGATGACGCACGGCGCGGATGGTCTGGGCGAAATGCTCGGCCCCACCGTCGTCGAGATCGTCACGATCCACCGAAGTGATGACCACATGATTTAGGCCCAGCTTCTGCACCGCATCCGCGACGCGGCCCGGTTCGAACGTGTCCAGCGTATCGGGGCGCCCTGTCGCGATGTTGCAGAAGGTACAGCCACGCGTGCAAATCTCGCCCATGATCATCATGGTAGCGTGGCCCTGGCTCCAGCATTCGCCCGCGTTGGGACAGCCCGCCTCTTCGCATACGGTGACAAGCTTGTGCTCGCGCATGATACGGCGAGTTTCGTTATAACCTTCGCCACCCGGTGCTTTCACACGGATCCAGCTAGGTTTTTTCGGCTGTGCATTGTCCGGGCGATGGGCCTTCTCAGGATGGCGCTGTTCTGGGATCTTGAGGTCACGCAACGGTTTTTCCCCGCTCATTCAGGTTTGTCACCCACTAACATAAAAATCAGCAGGAGGTAGTACCAGTGTTGCATAGCTGCGTTGCAGCTTCAAATTCCCAATTGTAACGAGTACCTCCTGCACCCTTTTCATTCGCGCTTTGGCCTTCGTTCTTTTGACACTGCGTCACTCTGATCCGACGCATGAGAGGCCGCCAATCCGATCATCATACATTCCCGAACCTGTGCACGGGCATAGAATAGCGTCAGTCTTTGCAAGGCAATTCGCAGTACGATTTTTCCCGACCGCGCTGACCAACCCAATCGCTTTTCTGTCATTTCCAAACCTTCGCGCAGGCAACAGCAGCGCACGACCACTTCGCTTAGGCCTGGCCCCAATTCTTTGATCGCATTAAGGGTCCGCTCAACCGCTTCGCGTCGGCGACTGTCCGTCATGTTCACTGCGGTATCGTAAAGCGGTTGCAGTGCTTCCGGCCGATCCCAGTCCAACAAGTCAGACGCTGCAAATCCCGCGATGGCAAAATCCTCTTGCAGACGGTCCCCAGCCGATACGAATTCGGGCGGCAGAAACGGTTTTCCATCAATGCCCCGGCGGCGCGCGAGTGCTGTCAGTGGGCTTTCACAACCTGGTCCGCTGGATTGCGACCGATCCCGCGATCGACGGTCGGTTTCGACAACTGAAAAGACCTGCAGGAGATCGCCATTTGGACGTGATGCGCGTGCGTCTTGTGCCGCAACCAGCTTTGGCAGGACGCTGCGCCCGTCTTCGGTGATCCGATAGCGTTTCAGAGCCGTTCCGCCTTCGGCCGCGATCCAATTGCGCAAAACAAGCACCGCCGCCACATTCAGATCAATTGCCCCAAGCACGACCGTGTCGCCCTCTCCGACCGTCTTGACGATAGCCGCCTGCGACACGCCTTCTCGATACAGCAACATCGCCCGTGACTGGGCCAAATTACGCATCGCATCGACCACTGCATCGATCCCAGTAAAATTCTTGTCCGGATCACCCGGTTCCGAGGTGCATGCACCGAGCACTCGATCGATCAACGGATCATCCCGAAGCGTTTCCAGTTTTCGAACTTGCCGCAGTATGGTTGACGGGTGGCACCCCGCCTCGCGTGCGATATCGCGCAGAGGACGCCCATCGGCGGTGTGCGCAAGGTAACGGCGTGCTTCTTCGGGAAACAGCGCAGTAAGTCCGTGTCGGTTCTCGACATGTTGTAAGTCAGTCATTGAAATCCCCCATTTTGGCGTTCGCGTGAAAAATCCACAGATTTATCCACAAACAGCAATCAACCTAAAATTGCATTTGTTTCTGATTTGTTAACTTTTGCAGCTTTCGAAGCTTTTGTTTCCAAATAGTAAACAAATGAAACAGGCACCGTGCGCCCTTTCGCTCACAACGCAACACACTTTTAGGTTGTGCAAATATCGGTCTTTCAGATGGCCTTGAGCCTGCCAAATAAAGGACCAGATCATGCAAGACCTGCTGACCCAAATCTCGGATCTTCGCCGTCCCCGATTGTTGATCCGCGCGGCGCGTATCGGAGCCCAGACCTATAGGCGTGAGGCGCGGCTACCACGGCTCCTGGGTTATGGCGTCACCTTACGCATCGGCCCCACGTTGATGAAATTGATGGCACTGGAAGCTGACATGAATAACAAACGTGAAGACGGCGATGCCGGTTACAGGATCGCCGCGCATGTCGATCTTCTGATCGCCATCATGGGCGAGTCGCAGCTCCTGCGCGCTCAGACACAGGCTGTTGCGCCCATTCAGATCACATGAAGGCGTCTGGCATCGACGCTTTCTTTTTCGTCACGTATTCGGTCAACGCCTCGTGGATCCCAGGATCAAGCGCGGGCTGCTGGTAGGTATCGATCAATCGTTGCACACGATCTGTGGCAAGTGCCATGGTGTCGCGCGCGCCTTCCTCGGACCAGGTTTCGTAGGGTTTGAAATCGAACAGATCGGACCGCCAGAATGCGCCCTTAAAATGCGCCTGCGTGTGCGCGCAGCCAAGGTAATGGCCACCCGGCCCCACTTCGGCAATCGCGCCCATCGCCTGCGCCTCTTCATCGACGGTCACACCCTGCGCCATCTTGTGCAACGCGCCAAGCTGATCCGCGTCCATGACGAATTTCTCAAACGAAGCAACCAGCCCCCCCTCGAGCCAACCACACGCATGCAGCATGAAGTTCACACCAGACAAGAGCCCCATGTTAAGGCTGTTCGCCGTCTCGTAGGCCGCCTGCGCGTCAGGCAGTTTCGAACCGGTAAAGCTTCCGGCTGATCGGTAAGGCAGGCCCATACGACGGGCCAACTGCCCTGCCCCATAGGTGATCTGGCTGGCTTCTGGTGTACCGAAGGTGGGCGCGCCAGAGTTCATGTCGATCGAGGTCACAAACGCGCCGAAGATCACCGGAGCGCCGGGACGTATCAATTGGCTGTAGGCGATGCCCGCCATAACCTCGGCCAGAACCTGCGTCAGTGTACCTGCAACCGAGACAGGCGCCATCGCGCCGCCAACGATGAAGGGGCTGACGATACAGGCCTGATTGTTCTTGGCGTAGACTTCCAATGCACCCATCATCACGTCATCGAACGTCATCGGCGAGTTGATGTTGATGAGCGACGTCATCACGGTGTTTTCCTGTACGAAGTCCTTACCGAACAGGATCTCGCACATATCGACGCTGTCCTGTGCGCGGCTGGGTTCGGTCACAGACCCCATGAAGGGTTTGTCCGATAGCGTCATGTGCGCCATCAACATGTCGAGGTGACGCTTATTCACCGGGATGTCGGTGGGTTCGCAAACGGTGCCGCCGGAATGGTGCAGCCATTTGGACATGTAGCCCAGTTTCACGAACTTCTCGAAATCGGCCATCGTCGCATAGCGGCGACCGCCCATAGCGTCGTGCACAAACGGCGGTCCGTAGACCGGGGCCAGAACCAGATTTCGCCCGCCGATCTCAACCGCGCGGTTCGGGTTGCGAGCATGCTGGGTAAAGGTCGACGGCGCCGTACTGCACAGCTTGCGCGCCAGACCACGCGGGATTCGTACGCGTTCGCCAGTGACCTCGGCCCCGGCGTCGCGCCAGCGGTCCAAGGCAGCAGGATTGTTGACGAAATTCACGCCGATTTCCGCCAACACGGTTTCGGCATTGATTTCGATGATTTCGAGCGCTTCTTCAGTCAGAATCTCGAAATTCGGAATGTTGCGCTGGATGTACTTTGCCGTTTCGACAGAAACCGCCGTGCGCTCTGCCCGTCGCGCCGCTCCGCCGCCACCGCGTGACCGTCTGCGTGTTTCTGCCTCTGCCATGTTTCCACTCCGTACGGATTCTGTTGGTCCGGTCCAGCGACCGTTGAACATTCCATAATATGAGACCGTGGGCCGTCAGTGACGGATAACGTCCTGTCCGTTGCGAAAGCGACATTCGCAGGGTGTCGCCGCGGCAAAGCCATGCGCAAACCAGTGCATCGGCAATATTGCCATTTTCCATGGCTCTGCCTATCAGGAGCCATGAACACAGCAGAACACGACCGCCTTCTCATCATCGACTTCGGCAGCCAGGTCACGCAGCTGATTGCGCGCCGCCTGCGCGAGCTGAACGTCTATTGCGAAATTCATCCGTACCAGAATGTGACGGATGCGTTTCTGACCGAATTCGCCCCCAAAGCGATCATCTTTTCCGGTGGCCCGGACAGTGTGATGCGCGACGGCAGCCCGCGCCCGCCGAAAAAGGCGTACGAGATGGGCGTACCGATCCTTGGCATTTGTTACGGCCAACAGGTCATGATGCAGGATCTTGGTGGCAGGGTTGAAGCAGGAGAACATGCGACCGCCGAATTTGGCCGCGCGTATGTCACCCCCTCCGAGACAAGCAGCGATATGCTTCAGGGTTGGTTCGCGGACGGGTCTGGCCGCGAACAGGTCTGGATGAGTCACGGCGACCATGTGTCTGAAATCGCTCCGGGTTTCGACGTTTTGGGCACCTCGCCCGGCGCACCATTTGCGATCACCGCAGACACCGAACGCCGGTTCTATGCAGTGCAGTTCCACCCCGAAGTACACCACACGCCAAACGGCAAGACGCTCTACCAAAATTTCGTGCAATTGGCAGGGTTTACCGGCGATTGGACGATGGGCGCTTATCGTGAAGAAGCCATCCGCAAGATTAAGGATCAGGTTGGCGACAAACCTGTGATCTGTGCTCTCTCAGGCGGGGTCGACAGTTCGGTCGCAGCGGCTTTGTTGCACGACGCTATTGGCGACCAGCTCACATGCGTGTTTGTTGACCACGGATTGCTTCGACTTAACGAAGCCGAAGAGGTCGTGAGTATGTTCCGCGACCACATGAATCTGAAGGTGATCCACGCTCAGGAGCAAGAACTGTTCTTGGGTGAACTTGACGGCGTAAGCGACCCGGAAACAAAGAGAAAAATCATCGGCCGCCTGTTCATCGACGTATTCCAGAAATACGCGAACGAGATCGAAGGCGCGGAATTCCTTGCTCAAGGAACGCTTTACCCCGATGTGATCGAATCTGTCAGCTTCAGCGGTGGCCCGTCGGTAACGATCAAGAGCCACCACAATGTTGGCGGTTTGCCCGAAAAGATGGGCCTCAAACTTGTCGAGCCGCTGCGCGAGTTGTTTAAGGACGAAGTGCGCGCGCTGGGTCGCGAACTTGGCCTGCCCGACAGCTTTATCGGCCGCCATCCATTCCCCGGCCCTGGCCTTGCCATTCGCTGCCCCGGTGAAATCACCCGCGAAAAGTTGGAGATCCTGCGCAAGGCGGACGCGGTCTATATCGACCAGATTCGCAAGCACGGCCTTTATGATGAAATTTGGCAGGCCTTTGTCGCCATTCTGCCGGTACGCACCGTGGGTGTGATGGGCGACGGGCGCACTTACGATTATGCCTGCGCCCTGCGTGCAGTGACTTCTGTCGATGGCATGACGGCGGATTACTATCCGTTCGAGCATGATTTTCTTGGCGAAACCGCCACGCGGATCATCAACGAAGTCAAAGGCATTAACCGTGTGACCTATGACATCACGTCAAAGCCTCCGGGAACAATCGAGTGGGAATGACACGCGCCAGCCTAATTGCCTGTGCGCTTGCCCTGCCCGTTTCAGTGCAGGCAGAGCCGTCCTATCATCGCGTCGTGGGTGTTGCGGTTGATGATGTCCTGAACGTCCGGTCCGAACCGTCAGCCAGCAGCGCAGATATCGGCGATCTGGCTTATGACGCGCGAGGTATCGAAGCGTTCGAATTCGACAGCACAGGTAATTGGGCGCGTATCGCACTGAACGTCGGCGATCTGGCTTATGACGCGCGAGGTATCGAAGCGTTCGAATTCGACAGCACAGGTAATTGGGCGCGTATCGCA
>CANNCS010000088.1 GCA_947503115.1 uncultured Marivita sp. | reverse complement strand
GTCTTGCCGTGGTCAACGTGACCGATCGTGCCGATGTTGCAGTGCGGCTTACCGCGCTCAAACTTTTCCTTTGCCATTGCAAAGCTCCTTTTCTTTTCTCACGGTGCGTGCCCAGCACGCACCCTACAGTGGTGGGTAGGGTGCGTGGTTTCCCACGCACCGCGGCTTATGCGTATTTCGACTGGATCTCGTCAGAGATGTTCTGCGGGACCGGATCGTAGTGATCGAACTGCATCGTGAACTGCGCGCGGCCCGAGGACATGGAGCGCAGTGTGTTGATGTAGCCGAACATGTTGGCAAGCGGGACCATGGCGTTGATCGCAACGGCGTTGCCGCGCGGTTCCTGCCCAGTCACCTGACCACGACGGGATGTCAGGTCACCGATAATGCCACCGGTGTAGTCTTCTGGTGTGATCACCTCGACCTTCATGACCGGTTCCAAGAGCTTGGCGCCCGCCTTCTTCATACCTTCGCGCATGCCCATACGAGCTGCAATTTCGAAGGCCAGAACGCTGGAGTCAACGTCGTGGAACTTACCGTCGATCAGAGCCACTTTGAAGTCGATCACAGGGAAGCCAGCAAGCGGACCGGAGTCCATAACCGACTTAATACCCTTTTCAACACCCGGGATGTATTCCTTCGGAACAGCCCCACCAACGATGCGGCTTTCGAACGAATAGCCTTCACCCGGCTCTGTCGGAGTGATGATCAGCTTCACTTCGGCGAACTGACCCGAACCACCCGACTGTTTCTTGTGGGTGTAGGTGTGCTCGACCTCGTGACCGATGGTTTCGCGATAGGCGACCTGCGGCGCACCGATGTTCGCTTCGACCTTGAATTCACGCTTCAGACGATCAACGAGGATGTCCAGGTGAAGTTCGCCCATGCCCTTCATGATGGTCTGGCCACTCTCGAGGTCAGTTTCCACACGGAAGGACGGGTCTTCAGCCGCCAGACGCGCGAGGCCCTGGGACATCTTTTCCTGGTCGCCCTTGGTTTTCGGCTCAACCGCAATCTCGATCACCGGATCCGGGAACGTCATCGTTTCCAGAACCACCGGATCCGCTTTGTCGCAAAGCGTGTCACCGGTTGTCGTGCTCTTGAGACCGCCCAACGCGATGATGTCACCAGCAAACGCTTCAGTGATTTCGTCGCGGTTGTTGGAGTGCATCATCATCATACGGCCAACGCGCTCGGTGTTGCCCTTGGTCGAGTTCAGCATCGCATCACCCTTGGCAAGCTTGCCCGAGTAAATGCGAACAAAGGTCAGCGAGCCAACGAACGGGTCGTTCATGATTTTGAACGCGAGACCAGCAAACGGCATGTCGTCGTCCGCACGGCGCGGAATGTTACGCGTTTCGGTTTCGTCACCTGGCTTAAAGCCCATGTAATCGACAACGTCGAGCGGGCTCGGCAGGTAGTCGACCACAGCGTTGAGCAGCGGCTGAACGCCTTTGTTCTTGAACGCGGAACCACCGAGTACGGGAACAAACGTCAGCGACAGGCAGCCCTTACGGATCAGCGAACGCAACGTCGCAACGTCGGGCTCTGCTGCATCCATCAGATACGCTTCCATCGCGTCGTCGTCCATTTCGACAGCGGCTTCGATCATCTTACCGCGCCATTCATCGGCCATCGCCTTCAGGCTGTCGCGGATCGGAGCTTTGATCCAGGATGCGCCCAGATCTTCGCCCTGCCAAAGCCACTCTTCCATAGTGACGAGATCGATAAGACCTTCGAGTTCGTTCTCTGCGCCGATCGGAATACCGACAGGAACAGCACGCGCACCCGTGCGGTCTTCAACCATTGCAACGCAGTTGAAGAAGTCCGCGCCGATCTTGTCCATCTTGTTGACGAACACCAAACGCGGAACCTTGTAGCGGTCAGCCTGACGCCAAACTGTTTCGGTCTGCGGCTCAACACCTGCGTTTGCGTCAAGAACACATACCGCACCGTCGAGAACGGCCAACGAACGTTCGACTTCGATGGTGAAGTCCACGTGGCCGGGCGTGTCGATGATGTTCAGGCGGTGCTTTTCGCTGTCCGGCTCTGTACCGTTTTCGGTACGTTCCCAGAAAGTGGTGGTCGCAGCGGACGTGATCGTGATGCCACGTTCCTGTTCCTGCTCCATCCAGTCCATGGTTGCAGCGCCATCGTGCACTTCGCCGATGTTGTGCGACTTACCGGTGTAAAACAGGATGCGCTCGGAGCAGGTTGTTTTGCCTGCATCGATGTGCGCCATGATGCCGAAGTTGCGGTAGCGCTCAAGAGGATAATCGCGTGCCATTGTGTTTGGCTCCTATTACCAGCGGTAGTGGCTGAACGCTTTGTTCGCGTCGGCCATCTTGTGAGTGTCTTCACGCTTCTTCACAGCCGAACCACGGGAGTTCACGGCATCCAGAAGTTCAGCGGCAAGACGCTCTTCCATGGTGTTTTCATTGCGGGCGCGGCTCGCGTTGATCAACCAGCGGATCGCAAGCGCTTCACGGCGCTCGGGACGCACTTCGACGGGCACCTGGTAGGTCGCACCACCAACCCGACGCGAACGAACTTCGACAGACGGTTTGATGTTGTCCAACGCCTCGTGGAAGATTTCCACTGGCGCGCGCTTTACCTTGCCTTCGACGCGATCAAGCGCGCTGTAGACGATGCGTTCCGCGACCGACTTTTTGCCGTCGATCATCAGGTTGTTCATGAACTTTGTCAGAACCCGGTCGCCATACTTGGCGTCGGGCAGGACTTCGCGTTTTTCTGCGGCGTGACGACGAGACATCTGTAATTCCTCTTACTTCGGACGCTTCGCGCCATATTTCGAACGGCGCTGTTTCCGGTCCTTGACGCCCTGGGTATCCAGAACACCACGCAGGATGTGATAGCGCACACCGGGAAGGTCTTTTACACGACCGCCACGGATCAGAACCACAGAGTGCTCCTGAAGGTTGTGGCTTTCACCCGGGATGTAGCTGATGACTTCGTAGCCATTGGTCAGACGGACCTTGGCCACTTTCCGCATCGCCGAGTTCGGCTTCTTCGGTGTGGTTGTGTAGACACGTGTGCATACGCCACGTTTCTGCGGGCACTGCTCAAGGTGCTGCGACTTCGAGCGCTTGATTTTCGGCTGCCGCGGCTTGCGGATCAGCTGTTGGATCGTTGGCATTCCGGTTCTTTCCCCGTGTAGCTCACATATGTGGTGCACGGGGTGTCCCGTGCGGGTTTCGTATAAAGGCCGAGCGCGTCCGCTTGACCCTGTTCAATTCTCGCCGTTTTCCTACAAAAACGACGCAAAGAACCGCATCCGCCTCCTTAGTGGAAGCGATACGGTGCATTTCCAGAGGATCGGGGCTTGCGCCCGGATCTTGACCGCTCCAGTCCTGTAAATCGGCAAAACGGGCATCTACCCTGCCGAATTAGACGCGCGTATATGGAGAGTCGGATAGGTTGTCAACAGCACCCCGGCGCTTGTGTGCACCGCGTTGCCAAGGCACAGTTAAGTAACACGAGCTGTCGCCGTTACACAGGGCCAATCGCCATGCAGACCATCGTTTTCTGTCGGTTTTCCTACCCCGCCGAGGGCGGTTTTCAGGTCGAACACGACAGCATCGATGATCGCCGCGCGTTTCTCTATGCCCCCGACCGGATGGAGCAGCGATTTGCGCTGTTTCAAAACCTGTGCTTGCCCGGTCTTAAGGCGCAAACCGATCCCGATTTCGACTTGGTTGTACTGGTCGGCACCTGCCTACCCGCGCCTTATCTGGCCCGACTGAAAGCCTTGCTCGCCGATATGCCGCAAGCCCGCGTCATAGCTCGCGACCCTGAACCGCACCGGCAGATCTGCCAATCGGTCCTGAATGCGGCTCGGAAATACATTAACCAGCCTTGCCTGCAAGTCCGGCATGATGACGACGACGCGCTATCTGTCGATTTCGTTGCGCACCTGCGCAAAGCCGAGAACGATTGCGCCCCTCTCGTGGCTGGCAACAAACTTGTCGGCTTCGATTGGAACCGAGGCTACACCATCTGCCGCTCTGACCTTCACCCGTTCGAGATCACCGAAACCGTGACTCCCTATATTGGCGTCGCACAGGCGATGGCCGTTCAGGGCGGCGTTCGGCAAAGTCTGATGAACTTCGCGCACAATCGTATCAACCGCTTTATGCCGACCATCACATTTACGGATGCACCGATGTATCTTCGATCGCATCACAGCAGTAATGATTCCCGTCAGAAGCCGAAGGTCGACCGCCCCGACTTCCACGCTCCCACAGTCGAACATATCGAAACGTTGAACCGGCGGTTCGCCCTTACGGCTGACGGGGTAGAATCGGCTTTCGCGCCCGCCGTTTCAACTGCGCCTCGCGCAGTAGGCTAAACACACCCGTCGCTACGATGATCGCCGCCCCGATTAAGGTCAGCGGCTCGGGCCACTCGCCAAAAACCAGAAAGCCAAGGATCAGCGCCCAGACCAGTCCGGTATAGCGGAACGGCGCCACAAAGCTCACTTCGCCCACGCGCATCACCATGACGCTGCACAGATAGGCACAAATGATAAAGGTGGTCGCCATCAGCACCAACAGGGTCAGACGCGGGGTCATGGCAACCCAGTCCTGTTCGAATGACCAGAGGCCTGCGAACAGCGTCACGATCACCGAAGAAAAGACTGTGACAGTCAGCGACGGGACCACCTTGGACACCCGCCGCGTCACCAGATCACGAACCGTCACCGCTGCAACTGCGCAAAGCGCATAGATGGAAGCCGAGGTGAAGCCGTCCGTTCCCGGCCGCACGATCAGCAACATGCCGACAAAGCCAATGATGATCGCTGACCAACGCCGCCAGCCCACCGCTTCGCGGAACACCAACGCGCCCCCAAGGGTCACGGTCAACGGCAACATCTGCAACAGCGCTGTGACGTTGGCCAAAGGCATCGCCAAGAGCGCCGTCAGAAAGAAATACGCAGCCGCAGCTTCGGCCAATCCACGCCCAAGGATCAAGGCCCAGTCCTGAGCCGGAAGCCGCACCTTCAACCCTTTGAAATACAGCGCCATTGCGATCAATGCTGCCGAGGCCAAAAAACCACGGATCACCAACAACTGGGACAGTGGTAATTCTCCGCCTGTAGCCTTAATCGCCGCGTCTCCAAAGGTGAACGCAGCCATCGAGACACACATCAGAAGCGCGCCGCGCATATTGTCAGAGAGTTGTATCATACAGCACGGATTAGCAGGCGGTCTGCTTCCCCTGCCATGCCAAAAGCGACATGAGATCGGTCTTTGGCTTTCAGCGGCAATCGGTGTATCGCAGATACGAGAGCAACACACCTCCCCCAGTCGCTATGAGACAGGATTGCCAGTGGCCCTAGCCATGAACGACGATCTGACCACCGGGCCCATGCTGACCCATTACAGGAACCTCGCCATACCGGCGGCGTTGGGGATGCTGTTCTCGACACTCTATAATGTCGTGGATGTCTACTTCGCTGGGAAGCTCTCGACCGAGGCGCAGGCAGGTCTGGCCATTGGCTATCAGGCCTTCTTCATCATGATGGCCGTCGGCTTTGGCCTCAGCTCGGCACTTAGCGCGCTGGTCAGCAACGCCAAGGGCGAAAAGAACACCAAGGCCGGCAGAAGCCTTGCCGCGCAGGGTCTTGGTTTTGGCGTCATCGCCACCGCTCTGCTGATGGTTGGCGGCTGGTTCGCTGGGCCGCATCTGATCGCGCTGGTATCCGAACCGGGGAGCTATCGAGACGCCGCCTTGGGCTATTTCCGTGTGCTGATCCTCGCCCTGCCCGGCTTTCTGCTTGCTTATGGCGGTAATGGTATCCTTCAGGCGCATGGTGATACGCGGTCGATGCAACGCGCAATGATGATCGCGTTCTTTGCCAATATTGGCCTCAACCCGCTGATGATGTTCGGCGTTCCAGGCATTTGGGGCGGCATGGGTTTTAATGGCATCGCCGTCGCCACCGTCATCAGTCAAACTGGCGTGATGGCATTTATACTGTCGCGCGTGTTCAATCTGAACATGATGGACCGGGTGCGCCGCGCCGAGTTTGTTCCAGACCCCGATTGCTACAAGGCGATTGTCGAACAGATGCTGCCCGCGACCACCGCCTTGGTCGTGATGTTCGTGTCGGGCTTTGTAGTGCAATTCGCGCTGAAGAGCTTTGGCGAGGATGCCATCGCAGCCTATGGCGTAGCGCTCAGGATCGAACAAATCCTTCTTTTGCCCGTCCTCGGCATGACCAGCGCCCTATTGCCCATCGCAGGGCAAAACTTTGGTGCAAAAGAATATGATCGCGTGCGGGATGCGGTTTTCGTTTGCTGGAAACTGGGCTTTGCCCTGTCGATGATCGCGATGCCGCTGCTCTGGTTCGGCGGAGCTTGGGCGATGCGCCCCTTCACGTCAGACTCGGACGTGATCGCGATCGGCGCCAGCTACCTGCTGGTCGATGGATTTCTCTTTCCGATCTACATGATGCTCTTCTCCATCAATTCGCTTCTGCAAGCGATGAAGCGCCCCATCTACACGCTCTGGATCAGCATCTACCGCCAAGGATTTGGCGTTGCGTTCTTTATCTGGGTGTTCATCGCGCTTTTGGGCTTTGATGTCTGGGGTGTTTGGTTGGGCATCGGCGTTGCCGTCTCAACTGGTTGGGTGATTGCGCTTGTGGTGGCTGCAAAAGTTGCTGATCGTCAGATGGGCGGACTAAGACCGCAAAAGGCCTAGGCCGCAAAGAGCGCTTTGATTTGTGACGTAGGCAAGGACAAGGACAGCGTCCGCGAAGCCAAAGCTAAGTCACCAGGGACAGGTCTACCTTCGCAATGGAAGGCTCAAAAGCGTCTTTGGGCAACAAACGAAATGACGAGTCAGTCCCTGTTGCCTTGAGAATTCGTTCACAGCGAAAGACACGCGGGCCATCCCTAAGTTTGTCAAACGCAACAACATACCAAATCGGGTATTTCAGCAAAAGGTAGTGAGGCGCGATATCCCGGTCAGAGTCCTCTCTTTGGTATCGTATGTTCAATTCCGTCTGAGTGATAAAGGCCTGATGCAAGGCTCGGACAATCCGCTGCGGCGGCGCGCTCGCACCGGCTTGAACAAATGTGGACGCGGTCGCACCGATCATTACCCTGGATTTCAGACGATCAACTTGCCTTCGCTTTTCTGGCGAAAACGACGCCACCAACTGCCGCCGGACAGAGCCAAGGCTTGCTAGAAAAATCGGCGACTGCATCTGCTCTGCGACAGCAATGCTGATAAGGAGATCGACGGCTTCGGCATAAGACAGGTTCAGTCGCCCAACACCCCAGTTTCGATCCAGACGTACGCCACCACCGCGACCGCGATCCGCATCAATCTGCATCCCCTGATCCCGCATCAAAGAAAGATCGCGAGTAATCGTACGGGTGCTTACGCCGTGTTGCCGTGCAAGGTCTTGGACCGTGCAATGCGTGTCTTGCTTGAGTTGCACAGCAAGCAATTCGATCCGTCTCAGCCTCTCATGGACAGTGGTGCGCGCCATTCATCAAATAAGACATAAAGTGTCTTATTAATCAATAAGACCCTGTTTGACAGAGTTCGACACCGAACTTTGGAAACGACCAAACACAGTAATGCACAACCGCCAAACAGGACAAAAATCAATGAAAATGAACTACTTCGTTGTCGGTACAAACGACTTGGGCGCATCAAAAGCTTTCTATGATGCCCTTTTTGAAAAGCAGGGACTTCATTCCTTTTCGCCGACAGATCGTATGACCTACTGGATGGGTGAAGACTTTGCCTTTGCAACGGCGACGCCATTCGACACTAAACCTGCCACACATGGAAACGGCACGATGGTCGGTTTTTGCGTTGGGGCAAAGGACGACGTTGAAGAACTGTACGAACGTGCGATTCACCTTGGCGGCACATGCGAAGGCGCGCCTCACCAGCGGGGCCCGAAGTTTTCGGCCTATGTCAGAGACCTTGATGGAAACAAGCTGTGCTTCTCTGATTGAGCAGCCCCCAAAAGCGCGGCACGTATTACCCCGCAGCACTGAGGGAACCAGCCTCAGGCACCGCCCGCAAAAAAGCCCCCCGTTTTGCAACGGAGGGCTTCTGAAACGCTAATGCGTTGCTGCGTTTACTCGCGGCTTTCCGGCGTATCGACAATGATGTTGTCGAACTCGTCGCCACCCACAACGTCGTCCATCGGGGCGGGTGCTGCCAGTGCGGCGGCCGCCTCGGCCTCTTCGCGGCGTGCTTCGATCACGACATTGTCGCGGTCCTGCGCAACACGACGCACCTTTTGAGTTGCCCCACCGGTGCCCGCCGGGATCAGACGACCCACGATGACGTTCTCTTTCAGGCCAACAAGCTTGTCTTTCTTGCCTTGAACCGACGCTTCGGTGAGAACGCGTGTGGTTTCTTGGAACGAGGCCGCCGAGATGAAGCTGCGGGTCTGCAGCGACGCCTTGGTGATCCCCAGCAGGATCGGTTCGCCCTGAGCGACGCGACCACCCTTCTTTTCGGCCTTTTCATTGGCAAGGTCGAATTCGGCCTTGTCCACGTGTTCGCCCTTGAGAAGCGTGGTGTCACCAGAATCCTGGATCTCCCACTTCTGCAGCATCTGGCGCACGATCACTTCGACATGCTTGTCGTTGATCTTCACACCTTGCAGGCGATAGACGTCCTGAACTTCGTCGATCATGTAGTTCGCAAGCGCTTCGACACCCATGATGGACAGGATGTCATGCGGCGCTGGGTTGCCGTCCATGATGTACTCACCCTTCTGGATGAAGTCATTTTCCTGCACTGGAATGTGCTTGCCCTTGGGCACCATGTATTCGACGGGTTCCAAGCTGTCATCTGCCGGTTCGATGGTGATGCGACGCTTGTTCTTGTAGTCCTTGCCAAAGCGAACATAGCCGTCAATTTCCGCGATGATGGCGTGATCCTTGGGGCGACGTGCCTCAAAGAGTTCGGCCACACGCGGCAGACCACCGGTGATGTCCTTGGTCTTTGCGCCTTCGCGCGGAATACGTGCAACCACGTCCCCGGCTTTGACATCTTGACCGTCTTCGACCGACAGAATGGCGTCCACTGACATAGGATAGGTGATCGGGTTGCCCGCATCGTTGCGCAGCGGCTCGCCGTCTTCGCCCATCAGGATGATTTCTGGCTTGAGCTCGTTGCCCTTGGGCGCCGCCCGCCAGTCAATCACGATCTTCTGGGTCATACCTGTCGCGTCGTCGGTCTCGTCGCGCACAGCCACACCTGCGGTGAGGTCAACATGCTTGGCGATACCGTCCTTCTCGGCGATGATCGGCAGAGTATACGGATCCCATTCAAACAGCTTGTCGCCGCGCTTGACCATGGTGCCTTCTTTGACGAAGAGCTTGGTGCCATAGCCCAGCTTGTGGCTAGCGCGCTCGGCGCCGTGCTCGTCCATGATCCGCAGCTTCATGTTACGGCCCATAACCAGCGTGTCGCCGACCGAGTTCTCCAGCGTGGACGCGTTCTCGAACACGACCTTGCCTTCTTGGCTCGCTTCTTGGAACGACTGCTGACCACCTTGCGCAACACCGCCGATGTGGAACGTCCGCATCGTCAGCTGTGTGCCCGGTTCACCAATCGACTGCGCCGCGATGATGCCCACCGCTTCGCCACTGTTGACCAGCGTACCGCGTGCGAGGTCACGACCATAGCACATTGCGCAGACGCCCTCTTCCGCTTCACATGTCAGCGGCGAACGGATGCGCATGCTGGCAACACCGGCTTCTTCGATGGTGTCGGACATGCGTTCGTCGATCAGCTGACCTGCGCGCAAGATGACCTCGTCGGTGCCCGGCTTGAGGATATCGTCAGCCGCGACACGGCCAAGAATACGCTCGGCCAAGGACGCCACGACTTCACCGTCATTGACAGCCGCTTCAGCGGTGATCGCGCGGTCAGTGCCACAATCGTGCATACGCACGATGCAGTCCTGTGCCACGTCCACCAGACGACGGGTCAGGTAACCCGAGTTCGCCGTCTTCAGAGCGGTATCGGACAGACCTTTACGAGCACCGTGGGTCGAGTTGAAGTATTCAAGAACGGTCAGACCTTCCTTAAAGTTCGAGATGATCGGCGTTTCGATGATGTCGCCATTCGGCTTCGCCATCAGACCGCGCATCCCGCCCAGCTGCTTCATCTGCGTGACCGAGCCACGAGCACCGGAGTGCGCCATCATGTAGACCGAGTTCGGCTCTTTCGTCGCGCCGTTCTCGTCGACCTGTTCGGCCGAGATGGTGGACATCATGGCTTCGGTGACCTTGTCGTTACACTTCGACCAAGCATCGACCACTTTGTTGTACTTTTCACCCTGAGTGATCAGGCCGTCCATGTACTGCTGTTCGAAATCCTTAACCTGATCGCGTGTTTCTTCCACGATCGGCCACTTGGTTTCGGGGATAACCATGTCGTCCTTGCCAAAGGAAATGCCCGCTTTGAACGCTTCCTTGAAGCCCATAGTCATGATCTGGTCACAGAAAATGACCGACTCTTTCTGACCGCAATAACGGTAGACAGTGTCGATGACCTTCTGCACGTCCTTCTTACGCAGAAGCGTGTTGACCAGGTCAAACGGCGCTTTCGCATTCAAAGGCAGCAACGCGCCAAGACGTACGCGACCCGGTGTGGTGTCGAAACGCTTGATGATCTCGTTGCCTTCATCGTCAATCTGCTTGACCCGGCATTCGATCTTGGCGTGCAGGTGTACTTCACCCGCGTTGAGCGCGTGTTCGACTTCCTCGATGGATGCGAACTGCATGCCCTCACCCTTCATGCCATCCCGCTGGATCGACGTGTAGTAAAGGCCAAGGATCATATCCTGCGACGGAACGATGATCGGTGCGCCGTTGGCCGGCGACAGAACGTTGTTCGTCGACATCATCAGAACACGGGCTTCAAGCTGTGCTTCCAGCGACAGCGGTACGTGAACCGCCATCTGGTCCCCGTCGAAGTCGGCGTTGAAGGCCGAACACACAAGCGGGTGTAGCTGGATTGCCTTGCCTTCGATCAGAACCGGCTCGAACGCTTGGATGCCCAGACGGTGCAGCGTCGGCGCGCGGTTCAGCAGAACCGGGTGCTCGCGGATGACCTCGTCGAGGATATCCCAAACTTCGGGACGCTCTTTTTCGACCAGCTTCTTCGCCTGTTTGACTGTCGATGACAGACCTTTTGCTTCAAGGCGCGAATAAATAAACGGCTTGAACAGCTCGAGCGCCATCTTCTTCGGCAGACCACACTGGTGCAGCTTGAGTTCCGGACCCGTCACGATGACAGAACGACCCGAGAAGTCGACGCGCTTACCCAAAAGGTTCTGACGGAAACGGCCCTGCTTGCCCTTGAGCATGTCAGAGAGCGATTTCAGCGGACGCTTGTTGGCACCGGTGATGACCCGTCCACGACGGCCGTTGTCGAACAGAGCATCAACGGATTCCTGCAGCATCCGCTTTTCGTTGCGGACGATGATATCCGGTGCGCGCAGTTCGATCAGGCGCTTCAGACGGTTGTTCCGGTTGATCACACGACGATACAGATCGTTGAGGTCGGAGGTCGCGAAACGGCCACCATCCAACGGCACCAGCGGACGCAGTTCTGGCGGGATCACCGGGATCACGGTCAGAACCATCCATTCCGGGCGGTTGCCGGACTCGAGGAAGGATTCAACCACCTTGAGGCGCTTGATGATCTTCTTCGGCTTCAGTTCGCCTGTCGCTTCCTTGAGGTCCGCGCGCAGCTGATCGGCCTCGGCTTCGAGGTCAATATTGGCGAGCATCTCACGGATCGCTTCGGCACCGATATTCGCGGTGAACGCATCCATGCCGTAAGCATCCTGCGCGTCCATGAACTCTTCTTCGGTCATCAACTGGCCGTAAGTCAGGTCAGTCAGACCCGGTTCGATCACGACATAGTTTTCGAAGTAGAGAATACGCTCCAGATCGCGCAGCGTCATGTCCAGCATCAGGCCGATGCGGGACGGCAGCGACTTGAGGAACCAGATGTGAGCGCAGGGCGCGGCCAGTTCGATGTGGCCCATACGCTCGCGGCGGACCTTTTGCAGAGTGACTTCCACACCGCACTTTTCGCAGACAACGCCGCGATACTTCATGCGCTTATATTTGCCGCACAGACATTCGTAGTCTTTGATCGGGCCAAAGATGCGCGCACAGAACAAGCCGTCACGCTCGGGCTTGAACGTACGGTAGTTGATGGTTTCGGGCTTTTTGATCTCACCGAAGGACCACGACAAGATCCGCTCGGGCGATGCGAGCGAGACCTTGATTTCGTCGAACACCTTGGGCGGTGTGACGGGGTTGAACGGGTTGTTGGTCAGTTCCTGGTTCATAGAGTTACCTCAAAATATCGGCGTGGGGGATGAAGCCGGGCGCCAATTCCTTGGAAGGAATTGGCGCCCGAGGCGAACGGTGTCGCTTATTCCTCATCCTCCGCATCCAGGAGTTCCATATTCAGGCCGAGGCCGCGCACTTCCTTGACGAGAACGTTAAAGCTCTCGGGAATGCCCGCTTCGAAATTGTCCTCGCCCTTGACGATGCTTTCATAGACCTTGGTCCGGCCCGCGACGTCATCCGACTTCACGGTCAGCATTTCCTGCAGGGTATATGCAGCGCCATAAGCTTCCAGAGCCCAGACCTCCATCTCCCCGAAGCGCTGACCACCGAACTGCGCCTTACCACCCAGCGGCTGCTGCGTGACGAGCGAGTACGGACCTGTCGAACGCGCGTGGATCTTGTCGTCGACAAGGTGGTGCAGCTTGAGCAGGTACTTCACACCCACGGTCACCGACCGCGAGAACTGCTCACCCGAGCGACCGTCGAACAGGACCGACTGACCCGACGTGTCGAAACCCGCACGGATCAAAGAGTCGTTGACGTCGGCCTCTTTCGCACCGTCGAATACCGGCGTTGCGATCGGAACACCATTGGTCACGTTGCCAGCAGCTGTGACCAGCTGTGCTTCGTCCATGTCCTTGATGCCTTCTTCATAGACATCATCGCCATAGGCGATCCGCATCGCTTCCCGCACCGGGGTCAGGTCGCCAGAACGACGATAATCCTGCAGCGCGTCATCGATCTTGATACCCAGGCCGCGTGCGGCCCAACCCATGTGGGTTTCAAGGATCTGACCGACGTTCATACGCGATGGAACGCCCAGCGGGTTGAGACAGAAGTCGACCGGAGTACCATCTGCGAGGAACGGCATGTCCTCGATCGGTACCACTTTCGAAATCACACCCTTGTTGCCGTGACGGCCGGCCATCTTGTCGCCCGGCTGCAGCTTGCGCTTCACCGCCACGAACACTTTGACCATCTTCATCACGCCCGGGGGCAGATCGTCGCCACGACGGACTTTCTCGACCTTGTCCTCGAAACGGGCATCAAGGGCACGCTTTTGCGCCTCATATTGCTCGTTCAGGGCTTCCATGATCTTGGCGTCGTCTTCGTCTTCCAGCGCCAACTGCCACCACTGACCGCGAGTCAGGGAGTCAAGCAGTTCTTCGGTGATCTGGCTGTTGGACTTGACACCTTTCGGGCCTTTGACGGCCATCTTGCCAATGATCAGGTCCTTCAGACGTGCATAGATGTTGCGGTCAAGGATCGCCAATTCGTCGTCCCGGTCACGGGCCAGACGTTCGACTTCTTCACGCTCGATCTGCAACGCACGTTCGTCTTTTTCGACGCCGTGACGGTTGAACACACGAACTTCCACAACGGTGCCGAAATCGCCCGGCTTCACCCGCAGCGAAGTGTCACGCACATCCGACGCTTTCTCACCAAAGATGGCGCGGAGGAGTTTCTCTTCCGGCGTCATCGGGCTTTCGCCCTTCGGTGTGATCTTGCCGACCAGAATATCGCCCGGCTCCACGTCCGCGCCGATGTAAACGATGCCCGCCTCGTCGAGGTTGCGCAGCGCTTCTTCACCGACGTTCGGAATGTCGCGTGTGATTTCTTCCGGCCCAAGCTTGGTGTCACGGGCGGCGACTTCGAATTCCTCGATATGGATCGAAGTGAATACGTCATCCCGTGCGATCCGTTCGGAGATAAGGATCGAGTCTTCGTAGTTGTAGCCGTTCCAAGGCATAAACGCGACGACCACGTTCTTGCCCAGAGCCAGTTCACCCAGATCGGTCGACGGGCCGTCGGCGATGACTTCGCCCTTGCCCACAGTGTCACCCACATTCACCAGCGGACGTTGGTTGATACAGGTGTTCTGGTTCGACCGCTGGAACTTGCGCAGACGATAGATATCCACGCCAGCGTCCCCCAGCTCAAGGTCTGCGGTAGCACGCACAACGATACGGGTTGCGTCAACCTGGTCAATGATCCCGGCGCGTTTCGCCATGATCGCCGCACCAGAGTCGCGCGCAACCACACCTTCGATCCCGGTGCCGACCAGCGGCGCTTCGGAACGCAGTGTGGGAACCGCCTGACGTTGCATGTTCGAGCCCATGAGAGCGCGGTTAGCGTCGTCGTTTTCGAGGAACGGAATGAGCGAGGCCGCAACCGACACCAGCTGCTTGGGCGACACGTCGATCAGATCAACGCTTTCATTCGGCGCAAGCGTGTATTCACCCGACTGGCGAGTGTTGACGAACTCGTTCACGAACTTGCCGTTCTCGTCCAGCGTCGCGTTGGCCTGAGCCACGGTGTGACGCTGCTCTTCGGTCGCGGACATGTATTGGACATCGTCCGTCACATGGCCGTCCTTGACCCGACGATACGGTGTTTCGATGAAACCGTACTTGTTCACACGGGCAAAGGTTGCCAGCGAGTTGATCAGACCGATGTTCGGACCTTCCGGCGTTTCAATCGGGCACATACGACCGTAGTGCGTCGCGTGTACGTCGCGCACCTCGAAGCCAGCGCGTTCGCGGGTCAGACCGCCCGGCCCAAGCGCCGACAGACGACGCTTGTGCGTCACTTCCGAAAGCGGGTTGGTTTGGTCCATGAACTGCGACAGCTGCGAAGAGCCGAAGAATTCACGAACCGCCGCTGCGGCAGGTTTCGCGTTGATCAGGTCCTGCGGCATGACTGTGTCGATCTCGACCGAGGACATGCGTTCCTTGATCGCCCGCTCCATGCGAAGCAGACCAACGCGGTACTGGTTTTCCATCAATTCGCCGACCGAGCGCACTCGGCGGTTGCCGAGGTGGTCGATGTCGTCGATGTCGCCTTTGCCGTCGCGCAGTTCGACAAGTGCTTTCACACAAGCCACGATATCTTCGCGATCCAGCGTGCGCTGGCTGTCCGGCTTGTCGAGCGCAAGACGCATGTTCATCTTCACGCGGCCAACCGCCGAAAGGTCATAGCGTTCGCTGTCAAAGAACAGGGTGTCGAACAGCGCCGACGCCGCTTCGACGGTCGGCGGCTCGCCCGGTCGCATGACGCGATAGATGTCCATGAGCGCGGTTTCGCGGTTCATGTTCTTATCGTTCGCCATCGTGTTACGCATGTATGCGCCAACGGTGATGTTATCGATATCGAGAACCGGGATATCGGTCACGCCCGCGTCGACCAGCTCTTTCAGGCTGCCGCCTGTGACCGCACCGTCCTTGTCGACAGTCCATGTCAGTTCGTCCCCGGCTTCGACATAAATCGCGCCGGTTTCTTCGTTGATCATGTCCTTAGCGACGAATTTGCCAACGATCTGTTCGAACGGCAGCAACAGATCAGTGATCTTGCCTTCGTCGATGATTTTCTTCACGGCACGCGGCGTGACTTTCTTGCCGGCTTCGGCAAAGACTTCGCCAGTGCCAGCATCCACGAGGTCATAAACCGGGCGGGTGCCACGCACACGTTCTGGGAAGAACTTGGTCTGCCAGCCTTCACCCTTGCGCAGGGTGTAAGTCACGGTGTCGTAATACGCGTCCATGATGGATTCTTGATCAAGACCCAGCGCATAAAGAAGCGTGGTCACCGGCAGCTTCCGGCGACGGTCAATACGTGCGAACACGAGGTCTTTCGCGTCGAATTCAAAATCGAGCCACGAACCGCGATAGGGAATGATGCGGCAGGCGAAGAGCAGCTTGCCCGAGCTGTGTGTCTTGCCTTTGTCGTGATCGAAGAACACGCCCGGCGAACGGTGCATCTGGGACACGATCACGCGTTCCGTACCGTTCACAACGAATGTGCCATTCGGCGTCATCAAGGGCATGTCACCCATGAATACGTCTTGTTCTTTGATGTCCTTGACCGACTTGGCGCCGGTGTCTTCGTCCATATCAAATACGATCAGACGCAGCTTCACCTTCAACGGCGCGCTGTAGGTCATGTCGCGTTGCTGACATTCCTCGACGTCGTATTTCGGCTTTTCCAGCTCGTAGCTGACGAATTCCAGAACACTGGTTTCGTTGAAATCCTTGATCGGGAAAACCGACTGGAAGACACCCTTGATGCCTTCGCCGTCAAGCGGCTGCAGTTGATCGCCGGATTTCAGAAAGAGATCGTAGGAGGATTTCTGAACCTCGATGAGGTTCGGCATCTCCAGAACCTCGCGGATTTTTCCGTAGTATTTACGAAGACGTTTCTGGCCAATAAAGCTTTGCGCCATGGTCGATATCACCTTTTCATTCTCAGCTGAGCGTCACGCCGTCGGGCCCCGGCGGTCTGCCCAATAGAGACGACAAAAACCCGATCAATTCCCGGCGCGCGTCCCACCGCACACCTCCCGATCTTTGGGTCCTGTCCAAGAGAAGCCCCGACTAAACGAAGGGCCTCTCTAAGACAGGCTTGGCTGGGCATGGAAATCTCCATACCCAGCCTCGCAAGAATGCTCGCCGGCCCCGAACGGGACCGATAAGCGATTACTTGAGCTCGACTTCCGCGCCAGCTGCTTCCAGCTTCGCTTTGATGTCTTCGGCTTCGTCCTTGGAAACCTGCTCTTTGACAGCTTTGCCGCCTGCTTCAACCAGATCCTTGGCTTCTTTGAGGCCAAGACCGGTGATGCCGCGAACTTCTTTGATCACGTTGATCTTGGAAGCGCCTGCCGACTTCAGGATGACGTCGAATTCTGTCTGCTCTTCAGCGGACGCGCCACCGGCGTCGCCGCCAGCCGGACCAGCCATCATCACGGCGCCGCCAGCTGCGGGCTCGATGCCATACTCGTCCTTGAGGATTGTTTTCAGTTCTTGTGCTTCGAGCAGCGTCAGACCAACGATCTCTTCTGCCAGTTTTTTCAGATCAGCCATTGTGACTTTCCTATCTAAATGTGTTCCAACGTCGAGGTTTCAACCCCACGAAGATGTTCTCAGGTGCCTTACGCCGCTTTCTCTTCGATCGTCGAGAGAATGGAGGCGATGTTCGATGCAGGTGCGCCAATCGCGCCAGCGATGTTGGAGGCGGGTGCGCCAATGCAGCCAACGATGGAAGCAATAAGCTCCTCGCGGGACGGCATCTTGGACACGGCTTCAACACCAGCCCGGTCAAGTGCGTTCTCGCCCATGGCCCCACCAAGGATTTCGAACTTTTTGTTCTCCTTGGCAAAGTCCTCAACCACTTTGGCAGCTGCCACAGGGTCTTCGGAATAGGTGAGAACCGTCATGCCGGTCAGGAAATCAGCAATGCTTGCGCACGGCTTTCCTTCGAGGGCAATTTTGGCCAGACGGTTTTTGGCGACGCGAACGGAACTGCCAGCAGCGCGTGCGCGCCCCCGTAGATCCTGCATCTCGGCAACTGTGAGACCTTCGTAGTGGGCTACCACAACGACGCCAGAGCTTTCGAAGATCTGGCCGAGTTCGTCGACCACTTTCTCTTTTTGGGCTCTATCCACAGGTGTACTCCAGTTTGGGGGGCGGACCCCCCGGCTCAGTAAAACCGGATCGCTCCGGCGGTTTTGGTCCGCTTGTGTGCGGTCCCAAACCCGCCTAGCGCTCAACGGGTGAGCCTTGGCATGTCAGTCTGTTCCCGCCTCGGGCAGGATTTATTGCGGCAAAAGCCCCAACCCACCGTCTCGGACGTAATACAAACGACCGCGGGACGAATCGCGCGGTCTATTGCAAATTTGGGAATAGTACGCGTCGACGAATTTGCCAAGCCCTCGCGCCTGCAAATCTTCAACGAACTTTTACTTTTTCACCGCCGGACGGTATCACAGCCAGAAGAAATCGCAAAAGCCATATTTTCAGTCAGGATGACCTGGCACATATCGCCTCGCCAAAATCAAAGTCAGAAACGAAAAACGGCGCCCGGTAAGGGCGCCGCATTCTTGATCTTGCACAGTGATCTTAGTGACCTGTGATCTTAGTGACCAGCCGCGTCGTCCACAGAGATCGTAACGCCCGGACCCATGGTCGAGGACAGTGCGATCTTCTTCATGTACGTGCCTTTTGCGCCTGTCGGCTTCGCCTTGGCCACTGCGTCGATGAACGCTTTGACGTTCTCGATCAGCTTGGCTTCGTCAAACGAGACCTTACCGATCCCAGCGTGAACGACACCGGCCTTTTCAGCCTTGAACTGAACCTGACCGCCCTTGGCGTCTTCGACGGCCTGCTTGACGTCCATAGTCACAGTGCCAACCTTCGGGTTCGGCATCAGGTTACGCGGGCCAAGCACCTTACCCAGACGGCCGACGATCGGCATCATGTCCGGAGTCGCGATGCAGCGATCAAACTCGATGGTGCCGCCCTGAACGGTTTCCATCAGATCTTCTGCACCAACGATGTCTGCGCCAGCAGCCTTGGCTTCGTCAGCCTTGGGGCCACGTGCGAACACAGCAACGCGAACAGTTTTGCCAGTGCCGTTCGGCAGGCCGACAACACCGCGAACCATCTGGTCTGCGTGACGCGGATCAACACCGAGGTTCATCGCGATTTCCAGAGTTTCGTCGAATTTTGCGTTCGAGTTCGCCTTGATCAGAGCAACCGCTTCTGCAACGGTCAGATCGTCTTTGCCGGCAAAGGCTTCGCGGGCGGCGCGGGTGCGTTTTCCAAGCTTAGCCATCTTACTTCACCTCGATGCCCATGGACTTCGCGGAGCCCAGGATAATCTGCATTGCACCTTCAACGTCATTTGCATTGAGGTCTTTCATCTTGGCTTCCGCGATTTCGCGAACCTGAGCGACGGACACAGTTGCAACTGTTTCACGGCCGGGATTCTCGGCACCACGCGGACGGTTCCGCTTGCCAACCGGCTTCAGGCCAGCAGCCTTCTTCAGGTAGTAGGACGCGGGAGGCGTCTTGATGTCCATGGTGAAGGATTTGTCCTGGTAGTAGACAATTTCCGTCGGGCAGGGTGCGCCCTGCTCCATGTCCTGCGTCTTGGCGTTGAACGCCTTGCAGAATTCCATGATGTTGATGCCGCGCTGACCCAGCGCAGGGCCCACGGGCGGGCTTGGGTTGGCTTGACCTGCAGGGATCTGCAGCTTCATCTTGCCAGCAAGTTTCTTGGCCATCTGGCCTCTCCTTTTCCAACGACCTTGGAACGCGTTCCAAAGTCACTCATGTTGTGTGGTCCGGTCCAGACATCGCGATGCCCTCGCCTCCCACGCTTGCTTGGCGGGGTGACCCCCGCCTCCACGTCAGATCACAACTGTTTCGTAACCTGCGTGTATTCCAGTTCGACCGGAGTTTCCCGGCCAAAGATAACCACCGACACCTTGAGGCGCTGGTTGTCGTCGTCCACTTCCTCGATCATGCCATCGAAATCCTCGAACGGACCATCGTTGACCTTGACCTTCTCGCCGACCTCGAAGTGGATCAGAGTACGCGGCGCTTCTTCACCTTCGGCCACACGACCAAGGATCGCCTGAACTTCGGCATCGCGCATCGGCATCGGGCGCCCCTGCGGACCAAGGAACCCGGTAACGCGGTTGATCGAGTTGATCAGGTGATAGCCCTGATCCGACATTTCCATCCGCACAAGCACGTAGCCCGGCATAAAGCGACGCTCGGCAGTCACCTTCTTGCCACGGCGAATTTCGATCACTTCCTCAGTCGGAACCATCACTTCTTCGATCTGGTCCTGAAGCCCCTGCTCCTCGACCGCCTGAAGGATCTGCTCTGCGATTTTCTTTTCGAAATTCGACAGAACACTGACCGAGTACCACCGCTTCGCCATCTGGTCGCAAACCTTCTTGTCCGTGCGGCTAAGACGCCGTCTGATTTCTTTTGGCGTGCCTATCGCCGCGCCTGCTCCGGAATAAAAAAGCGGCGTGCAACTCGAATCGATGCACGCCTCATTCCGTCTTGAGCGGTGAGTTACCGCCTTAGCCTGCCCTTTTCAAGAGCAGACCCGCCTCAACCAACGAGGTTGAGCAATCCCTGAAGCCCGCCGCGGATCAAAATGTCCACCAACGCAAAGAACACAGCCGTCAACGCAGCCATGATAAAGACCATCACTGTGGTCAAAAGAACCTCGCGCCGCGTCGGCCAGACGATCTTCGACACCTCAGCACGAACCTGCTGAATGAACTGAAGTGGGTTGGTCGTTGCCATAACAATGGTCTCGCTTTGCGTTTGCTCTGCTCCGCACTTAGCGAAGACGCCACACGAATTCAAGCAAGCGGCGATCAAATGCTGTTCGAAGACAGGCCGTTCTTATGGTCTCACTTAAACGGAACGCGCGTATCGCACCAAGCACGAAATAGTTCCCCGCCACTTCCTCACAAACTTGTGTCTTATTTTCCAATGACTTGCAGGAACGATCACGGCTCGATCCGGTTTGTCCCTCAGAGCCGACGGAACAACAGACCGGCGGAACTAATACCAAAGGGGCTGGCTTCTGACTCATTAGGGATTTCTGAGGTTCCCAGCTCGCCCGCGCTCTGATTCCATG
>CANNCS010000087.1 GCA_947503115.1 uncultured Marivita sp. | reverse complement strand
ACAATTGAGGGCATACCATTCTTCGGTAGGAAATTAGCCATCAAGAAGCAATTGAGGATCAGAGTCGCGTAGTGTGATGGTTTTTCAGGTCGTTGGGGGGCAGTCTTCCTATTTCATGCCGCAAACGGCAAAAAATGAGGCAGAGTTCACCGTCGGGTTAACTATGCACGTTCACCACGGGCGCTTGGCGTCCCTGTGATGAACCGGAAGGGCCGGCACTGTTGGTCGCTGATACGATTGCCCGCCTGCTTGGGCTGGCCTAGGAATAACACATGACACATTCCATCAAGATCGACCGGGCCGAATTGCGTTTGGTGCATTTGCCGCTTCTGACGCCTTTCGTCATTTCGACCGGGACGATGACGCACAAGACTTTTCCGCTGCTCATCTTGCTGGCCGACGGCATCACCGGGATCGCTGAAGGTGTGATGGACCCGCGGCCGGACTACCTTGAGGAAACCACTGCTGGTGCGCTCGACCTTCTGCGCAACGCGGTGCTGCCGAAACTTGTTGGGATGCGGATTGGCAGCCCATCTGACATCGCCCCGATCTTGGCCTCTTGGCGCGGCAATCGCATGGCCAAGGCGCTCGCAGAAATGGCGGTCTGGGATCTCTGGTCGCGTTCTCTGAACCTGCCGCTTTGCGCCTTGTTGGGCGGCGTGCGTGACCGGATCGAGGTGGGGGTCAGCCTTGGCATTGCGCCTCTGGATATCACGCTGGGTCGGATCGCTGAGGCGCGGGCACAGGGCTATCGGCGGATCAAGCTCAAGATAAAACAGGGGCATGATCTGGCGCTTTTGGCTGGGGTGCGGGACCAGTTTCCCGACATCAAGCTGACAGTGGACGCCAATACCGATTACAGCCTGACCGACCTTGCCACGCTGCGCAAAATGGATGCGTTTGATCTGGACTACATCGAACAGCCCTTGGCGTTCGACGATATTCTTGATCATGTTCAGGTGCAGGCGGCATTGCAAACGGCGATTTGTCTGGACGAAAGCATCCGCTCTGCCAAAGACGCGCGGATCGCATTGCAGATGAGGGCCGCACGGGTGATCAACATAAAGGTCGGCCGTGTCGGTGGTATTGCCGAAGCGCGGGCGATCCACGATGTCTGCGCCGCCTTCGATGCGCCAGTTTGGTGTGGCGGTATGCTCGAAAGCGGGGTGGGTCGGGCGCATAACATCCATTTGGCAACGATGCCGAACTTTACCAAACCCGGCGACACCTCCAGCGGCAGCCGTTACTTTGCGCGGGACATTGTAAACGAACCGCTTGAGGCCGCGAACGGACTAATGCCGGTGCCGCAGGGTGCAGGCATCGGGGTGACTCTGGATATGTCCTATCTCGACACCGTCTCTGACCTGGTCGAGGTCTGGACAACATGACCGACCTTGTCTTGCGCGACCTTGCCTCGCTGACCGAGATGATGGCGGCTGAGGATTTTCAGCGCACGGTTTGGGGCAAAGACGACCCAGCGGACAATGCCGACTTGATGATGGCAATCCAGCACGAAGGTGGGCTGGTAGCTGGAGCCTTTGACAGGGACCGTATGGTGGCGTTCCTTTTTGCGTTTCCGACCAACGACCCCACGGCCCAGCATTCACACCGGCTGGGTGTGCATCCCGACGCGCAGGGGCAGGGGCTTGGCGTGCGGATGAAACTCTACCAGAAAGACTGGTGTTTGAAGCGCGGCATCACCCATGTCCGCTGGACCTATGATCCAGCACGGCGGGCCAATGCGGTGCTGAATATCCACCGGCTGGGGGCCACCGCGAACACCTATTACCGCGACTATTACGGTGCGATGGAGGGCATCAACGCGGGGATGCCTTCGGATCGGCTGCTGGCTGATTGGGAACTGAACCGGACAGAAGGGGCAGGGGGCGAAATCGTGGACACGGTTTCGATCCCTGCCGACTTCGCCCGTCTTGTCACCGAAGACGCCGCCAAGGCGCTGTCCGAACGGCAGCGGGTCCGCGCAGCGCTGGAAACCGCCTTTGAAAACGGTCTCCAAATCGCAGGATTTGATCGCGATGCAAACGCCTATCTGTTGGCGCGCTGCACCTAAAGGCTGTCGCGGAACGTGGTCAGAAACGCCTCGGCATTGTTCCGCAGAGACGGGCCTAGATAACCGCCTTCCTGAATCAGCACTGTTGGCAACCCCATCGCGGCGATCCGGCGCGCCATTTCTGCAAACCCTTCGACATAGACTTGCACCGCCGCCAGCGGGTCGTCCGCGGCCATATCGAACCCCAAAGACACCACCAGCGCCTCGGCGCCAAAGTCCTGAACGGCGGCAATGCCCCGGTTCAATGCGGCCAGCACCTCGGCTTCGCCATCGCCCATGTTCAGCACCTCGTTACGGGTAAAGCCTAGTCCCGCGCCTTCGCCGGTTTCGTCGGTATAGCCCAGATAGAATGTCGGATAGACTGACGGATCGGGGTGCAATGAGCAAAAGAACACGTCGTCCCGGTCATAGAAGATATCAAGGCTGCCATTCCCGGTATGCACATCCACATCCAGCAACGCGACCTTGCCCCACCGCCCACGCAGGTGGTGGGCCGCAACAGCGGCGTTGTTGAAAAAGCAAAACCCGTTGGCGCAATCTGTCATCGCGTGATGTCCCGGCGGGCGGCTAAGGCCATAGGCGGCGCGTGCGCCGTTCATGACGTCTGCAGTCGCAGCGAGCGCGGTTTGCGCCGACCAGTAGATCGCCTCATAGGTGTTTTCGGTCAGGGGTGTCGATGTGTCGGTCATCCACCAGCCCATTGCGCCGTTGATGTCTTTAGGACACCGCCCGCGCCGAGTGCCGGGGTGGCGTGTCGGGATACCCATCGCACCCTCTGGCGCGTCGATCAGGAAGCGGGCATGGGCATCAACGAAGAAATCGACATAATCGGGGTCATGTACGGCCTTGATGGGGCCAACCCCAAAATCCTTTGGTTTTTCAACGGTAAAACCATTGTCCAGCAGCATGTCCCGGATCAGGATCGCACGTTCGGGTTGTTCAGGATGCGGCATCGGTGCACCGCCCCGATAATAGACTTCTGGTTTATGTCCCAGTTGGCGGTCGTCGAAATAGGCTTTCACGAAAGCTCTCCCTTATTGGTCCGGGGCGATCTCTTAGAGTTAGTATGTCCCGAGACCCCTTGCCACGCCAGTCCGTAAGCCTTTAGCTGGTGCGCGAGACTCACCGACAATGCGAAAGATGTGCCCCATGGATCTGCGCCCGAATTCCGACGAAGCCCGCGACATCGCTTACCACTTCCACAGTTATACAAATGCCCGTGTGCACGAACAGAACGGGCCGCTGATCATGGACCGGGGCGAGGGCGTGCATGTGTTTGACACGCATGGCAACAAATACATCGAAGGCATGTCAGGCCTTTGGAGCGTGGCAGTCGGCTTCAATGAACAACGCCTGATCGACGCGGCAACTCGCCAGATGAGCAAGCTGCCTTACTACCACAACTTTGCGCACCGCTCGCACGGTCCGGCCATTGATCTGGCGGAAAAGTTGGTTGGCATGGCACCCGTGCCGATGAGCAAGGTGTTCTACACCAATTCCGGGTCCGAGGCGAATGACACCATTCTCAAAATGCTTTGGTATCGCTCGAACAGTCTGGGCAAGCCGGAAAAGAAAAAGGTGATTTCGCGCATTCGCGGTTATCATGGCGTGACGATTGCCTCGGCCTCGATGACCGGACTTCCATACAACCATAAATCCTTCGACCTGCCGCTAGATGGCGTCCTGCACACCACCTGTCCGCACTACTGGCGCGAGGGGAAGGAAGGCGAGAGCGAAGAACAATTTGCAACCCGCTGCGCCGAAGACCTCGATGCGATGATCCAGGCCGAAGGGCCGGACACGATTGCGGCCTTCATCGCCGAGCCTGTCATGGGCGCGGGCGGGGTGGTTGTGCCCCCCAAGACTTATTGGGAGAAAATTCAGGCGGTATTGGCCAAGTACGACATCCTGCTGATCGCCGACGAAGTGATCTGTGGTTTTGGCCGCACTGGTAAGATGTTCGGTTGCGAGACCTACAACATCAAACCGGACATCATGACGTTGTCAAAGCAGATCACGTCGTCCTATTTCCCGTTCTCGGCCTTTATGATGACCGAAGAGGTTTATGCCCCCATCGCAGATGAATCCGGCCGCATCGGTGTGCTGGGCCATGGGTATACCGGAGGTGCGCACCCCGTGGGTGCGGCGGTGGCGCTGGAGAACCTCAAGATTATCGAAGAGCGTGACCTTGTGGCAAATGCCGCAGCCCGTGGCGCGGAATTGCAGGCCGGTCTGCGCAGCTTCGTGGATCACCCGCTGGTGGGCGAGGCGCGGGGTGTTGGCCTGATTGCGGCGCTGGAAATCGTTGCACCCGAGGGCCGCGCTGAAGAATTTGCACCGGGTAAATTGGGCGCGGGGCTTAATGCGCATTTCCTCAAGAACGGATTGATCTCGCGCAACATGATGGACGCCATGGCGTTCTGCCCGCCAATGATCATCGAAGCGCCGCAGATCAAGCAAATCCTGTCAGCGGTCGAAAAAAGCCTTGATGGCTTTGCCGCAGAGCTGGCGGGCTGATCGAGCATTCGGCCCTTGGTGCTTTTATGCGCTGGGGGCTGAATTCCCCCTGGAAGAGCCGCGTCACCTAACGTCAATTCGTGCCCAAGCCGAAATTTTACATTGACTTGAGGACGACCGGGTCTGTTCAGTTGTCTTAACATAATGGCAGCACAAAACCGCCTATGGGAGGACAATCAATGACAATCAAAACACTCGCCCTTGCGAGCACGATGCTGACCGGGCTTTCGGGCTTCGCCGCCGCCGAAGAGCTGCGATTTGATGATGTATTTATCATTGGTGACTCGCTCAGCGATGCTGGAGCGTATTCGCAATCGGTGATCGCAGGCGGCATGGGCGCTTTGCCGGTCATCAATTACAAATTCCTGACCAACGCTCCCGACGGATCGGCGCTGACATATGGCGAAGTGCTTGGGCAATCGCTGGGTCTAAGCCTTGGACCAAATGTCTACTCTGCTGTGCCGTTGGCCGGGCAGGGCGAAGTGGCGTTGGGCGGCACGATTTATGCCGAAGGTGGATCGCGTGTGACCGACCCGCAAGGTATCGGGTTCGACACGTCGCTGGGCATCACCACACGGTCTCTGGCCGAACAAGTGGATCGCATGTTGGTGGATCGTCCTACTCTGGGCGAAAATGATCTGGTCATCCTTTGGGGTGGCGCAAACGATGTGTTCGCTCAGGCTGGCGCGGTGGGCGGTGGCCTGATCGCACCGGATGCCGCAGCGGCCAACATGGCGCAGGCGGCGACCGAACTGGTTGGATTGGTCGAGCGGGTGCGGGATGCCGGTGCGGAATCGGTGATCGTTGTGACCATCCCGGACATCGGCAGCACACCCTTTGGCATTTCCTCGGGACCGCAGGGCGCTGGTTTGCAAACCGCGCTGACGGATGCGTTCAACAGCACGCTGTTGGCCTCTATCGGTGACCGCGCGGTGATCGTGGACAGCCAAAAGCTGTTGGGCGCTGTGCAGGCTGACCCGGTGAAATACGGCTTCACCGCTGCGAACGCGGCTGTGGTTCCGGCATGTCCAGACACCTCGCTGAGCTGTGTGCAAGGCTTCAATGCCAGCGCCGACAGCGAAGAGCGCGTGTTTGCCGACGGGGTTCATCCGACCACATCGGCGCATGCGCTGTTCGGTCAGGCGGCGTTTGCCGGACTTCAGGCAGCCACACAAACCGGCGCGATTTCTGTCGCAACCATGACAGCTCTGCGCCAGCACGGGCTCTCTATCGAAAACCGGATGAACCCGACAGTTCTGTTCACCACCGACGAAAACGGCAATCTGCGTCGCCGCGAAGTTGGTGAGGTGGATGTTTATGCAAGCCTCGACTTCGGCAGCTTTGAAGGCGACGCTCAGCAGGTCACACCGGGGTTGGAAGGTTCGACCAAGGTGCTCAAGCTGGGCGCGGATGTGGCTGTGGCCCCGAACGCGACCATCGGCGTTGGTTTGAGCCTGGATGCAGGCGATGTTGAATTCGACGATGATGCGGGTGGTTTTGAAAGCGACCTTATGATCGGCGTCGTGTTCGGACAAATGGCACTTTCGCAGAAGTATTACATTAACGGCGCATTCGGCGCGGGCCGCATTAATGTCGATGACATCACCCGCAGCTTCACACTTGGACCGGCCACCGAAACCTACACCGCCGACACTGAAGGCAGCTACCGTTTCGCCCGGATCGGTGGTGGCGCGATCTATTCCCTTAACGATCAGGTGCGGTTGAACCCGTTTGCCCACTATACTTGGGAAAAAGTCGCCATCGACGGCTTCACAGAGTCGGATGGTGCGGCCAGCCTGTCGTATGGCGATACAGAATACGAGTCACAGCGCCTGACGGCTGGACTGTCTGCGATCTTCGCGCCTGCCAATATGGATGGGCTGGTGTTCAACCTGCGCGGCTCGATCGAGCATGACTTTAATGACGATCCGCTTGTCGTGTCGCTGGGTCCTGATGCTGACACCTTGGGCAGCGTGTCTGCACCGCGGCCGGATCAGACGTGGGGCTACATTTCGGGATCGGTGGTCAAAGAACTTGGTTCGGGATCGTTCCTGAGCCTGACTGGCACCAGCTCAATGGGTCTGGACGGATCGCGTGGGTTCACCGGGGCTGTCACCTACAAAATGACCTTCTGATTGATCGGGAAGGGGGCGCGTCGCCCCCGTTCCCTCAGACGCTTAAAACAACAGAGGCTGCCGGATCGGCAGCCTTTGATCATTTGTAATCAATTGTAAGGTGTTGTTATCCGCCCCAGGTGCGTACCGGGCCACAATCCATGTGAACAAAGTTCGAACCAGAATAGCGCCCCACGCCACCGGCGCGACAGGCTGATGCGGCGCGGGCCATCTGGCCGACCGACCGCGAATTCAACCGCAAGTCTGCTGCCTGACCTTTAAGGTGAAGCGAATTCTTTGCAACGCCGGAACTCCGGCTGCGCAGCATGGCGTTGGTCTTCGGGCTGCGATAGCCGCTCAACAGCATATAAGGTTCGGACACATCCATCATGTTATGCGCTGCTGCCATGATGTCGATCGTGCGCAGATCAATGGATTTTACGTCATTGGTGCGCCAATCGCGCATGAAATGGTGCACTTCCTTGACCGCGTCGCCGATATATTCGCCTTCAATCCAGTAAATCATGTCGATCCGTTCACCAGTCCGACCCGAGTACATCTTGATCCGTCGGATATCCCCGCCGCCGCGCAGGAACCCTGCCGCATTTGCGAAAGTAGGGGCTGCAGTGATTGTCGTAGCCGCGAAGGCGGCCAGTAAACCACGACGCGTAAAGCCGCCGGATACCGTGTCAGTCATTGAAGGTGCCTGTCCCGTTTTTCACTGTTCCAGTCACTCGTGTCGTTCCACGAGCCTGCCGAATGCCTATCGTGCGGAGACTATGACACATACCGAATCCCAAAAAAACCTAAAGTTCCCGAGAAATTTTCGTTTCAAGGGTTTTCGGCAAATTTCTGCTTAAATCGTCCAACTGTGTTAAAGTTACGCTACACCCGTGCCGGGCGATGCAGCTCTGCCGCATGTTGGGCCTAAAACGCGAAAACAAACTTTTTGTGAATGGACACTCCTAAGAGCCAGAAAGACCATGGGAACCAATAAGGCCAAAATCTTGTTTGTACCTCACGACTTGGGAGAGCGATTGATGACCCACCGGACGTTTTTACGCGGAGCAGCCGTGATTGCCCTTGTGGCGTCCAGCTATTTGGCACCGCAAAGCGCCGGGGCCGTGCAGGTCACCGCATTCCAACAGGCCGTGGCCGAGAACGTGTCCACCGACGACCAGATCGCAGCCTTTTACCGCGACCGCGGTTTCGACCCCATCTGGACCGGTGATACCGACGCTGATCTAGAACGCCGCACGGCGCTGCTCGAAGCACTGAGCATGGCAAAATATCACGGGTTGCCAGTTGCCAAGTACAACGCCGAAGCCTTGCTGTCCCGCATGGCGTCGGTGCGCAGCGGGTTCGACCGTGGGTCGCTCGAAGTGTCGCTGACCAAGCTTTACCTCGACTATGCCCGCGATCTGCAAACGGGTGTCATCGACACTCCTCGCAATGTTCGTAGCGAAATCGTCCGCGAAATCCCGTTGCGTGACACCAGCTACTATCTCGATGGGGTGTTGTCGGACACACCACGCGCCTTTCTTGGGTCGCTGGCGCCGCAATCGCAGGAATATGCCCGTCTGATGAAAGCCAAAATGCGGCTCGAGTACACCATCGCTCATGGCGGTTGGGGCGCTCTGGTGCCCTCAGGCAAATACGAACCGGGTGATACCAAAGCGAGCGTTGTGGCGCTGCGCGACCGGTTGATCTCGATGGGCTATCTCCAGCGCACGGTCACGGCGCGCTATGATACGTCGATCACCGACGCAGTGCGTGCCTTTCAGCAAGACCACGGCCTGACCGTGGACGGTGTTGCTGGCGGCGTCACCATTGACGAGATCAACACCTCCCCGCAGGACCGTTTGAAATCGGTGATCGTGGCGATGGAGCGGGAACGCTGGATCAATCAGCCGGACGGTCTGGGCGAACGGCATATCCTTGTGAACCTAACTGATTTCAATGCCCGGATCTTTGATCATGGCAAACTGACCTTCGAGACACGGTCGGTTGTTGGACATCAGGACCGCGACCGTCAGACCCCAGAATTCTCGGATGTCATGGACCACATGGTCATCAACCCAAGCTGGTATGTCCCGCGGTCAATCATTGTTGGCGAATATCTGCCCAAGCTGCGCAACAATCCCGGCGCGGTGTCCCACCTTGATATCATCGACAGCCGCGGACGTGTGGTTGGCAGGGGCCAAAGCTTTGCCGAGTATTCCGAAACTAGCTTCCCGTTTTCGATGCGCCAACGCCCCGGACCTCGAAATGCGTTGGGCTCTGTGAAGTTCATGTTCCCCAATAAGCACAACATATATCTACATGATACACCTGCGAAAAACCTGTTTTCGCGTGAAGTGAGAACTTACAGTCACGGCTGTGTCCGCCTGAACGATCCGCATGATTTTGCTTATGCTCTCTTGGCCCGGCAAACCGACGATCCGGTGGGCTTTTTCCAGTCGCTCCTGCGCAGCGGAGCGGAAGCGCGGGTCAATCTGGAACAACCCGTGCCAGTGCACCTGATCTACCGCACTGCGTTCACGACGGCCAAAGGCCAGACCCAGTACAGACGTGACGTCTACGGGCGCGATGCCGATGTCTGGAATGCCCTAAGCGCGGCAGGGGTGGAGATCGCCGGAATTCGCAGCTAAACCTCTGGCCAATCAGGCCGGAGGCGCTCATGCCATTTACTATCGCTGACATCGCAGCCGCTCTTGGCATCCGCGCCGAAGGGGACACGATGTTGACCGTGTCCACGGTCGCGGAACCGGCGCATGCTGGGGCAAACGACCTCGCGCTCGCAATGAAGCCGGAATTTGCCGAACAGCTTTCCCAAGGCAAGGCCCGCGCGGCAATGCTGTGGGATGGGGCAGATTGGCAGGCGATGGGCCTGTCTGCGGCCTTAATGGCCCCCCGTCCGCGCTATGCCATGTCTGGGCTGTCGGCGATGATGGATCCGGGGGCTGGGTACGCGTCGGGGGTTCACGAAACCGCCCTTGTCGACCCGACAGCGAAACTGGGTGATGGCGTGTCCGTGGGCCCGTTCGCAGTTATTGGTGCGGGGGTTGCGATCGGTGCAGGGTCGGTGATTGGTGCGCAGGTCTTTATCGGGCAGAGCACGACAATCGGGCAGGGAGCATTGGTACATCCCGGCGTGAAGATCGGCCACGGTATCACCATCGGCGACCGCTTTATCGCGCATTTCGGGGCCACCGTCGGAGCAGACGGTTTTTCCTTTGTCACACCCGAACCGTCGGCCGCCGAAAAGGTCCGTGAAACGCTGGGCGATCAGGCGGGTGCCACCGCACAAAGCTATGCCCGCATCCATTCGCTGGGCGGTGTCGTAATCGGTGACGATGTAGAGCTGGGGGCCAATTCCTGCATCGACCGGGGCACCGTCCGCGCGACACGCATCGGCAATGGGTGCAAGTTCGACAATCTCGCGCAGATCGGCCACAACGTGGTGATTGGCAATGACTGCCTGATCTGCGCACAGGTTGGCATCGCGGGGTCCAGCCGGATCGGCAACAATGTGGTGCTGGGCGGCCAGACGGGGGTCAGTGACAACCTCTTTATCGGCGATAACGTCATCACAGGAGGCGCGACCAAGGTGCTCTCAAATGTGCCCTCTGGCCGAGTGATGCTGGGCTATCCGGCGATGAAAATGGACACGCAGCTTGAGCTCTACAAACAGCTTCGGCGTCTGCCGCGCCTGCTGACGGATGTGGCCCGCCTTAAGAAAGCGGTTTCAAAGACCGACCCAAACGACTAAATCTCAGACCGGGACGGAATAGCCTCTGAGGACTGCAAATGAATGTGCAAGACAAGGTCATTCGCATCATTGCCGAACAAGCCATGATCGAGCCGTCGGATGTGGCCCCGAGTGACACAATGCAGGATCTGGGCATCGACAGCATGGGCCTGGTGGAATGTATCTTCGCGTTGGAAGAAGCCTTCGACATCGAAGTTCCGTTCAACGCCAACGAACCGGAAAGCAGTGACTTCGACATCTCCTCTGTGGCGACCGTGGTGGCCGGGGTCGAGGGGCTGATCGCCCGGCAAAAAGGCTGATCCGCGATGAAGCGCGTGGTCATCACCGGGGCGGGCAGTGTCAACGCGCTGGGGCTGAACGTGCCGGATACGCTTGAGGCGATGCGCGAAGGGCGCTGCGGGATTAGCGCGCTCAAGTTCCGCGATGTAGAACGCCTGGCCATCCAGATCGGCGCGCAGGTGCATGATTTTGATGAAACCGCGCATTTCAACCGCCAGCAATTGTCACTCTATGACCGGTTCACCCAGTTTACCTTGATTGCCGCCCGCGAGGCGCTGGCACAGGCCGGGCTGGAGTTTTCGGGCGAACTTGCCGCCCGCTCTGGCGTGGTGCTTGGCAATTCCGGCGGCGGGATGACCACGCTCGATGAAAATTACCGAAGCGTTTATGAAGAGGGCAAGAACCGGGTCCACCCGTTTGTGGTGCCCAAGCTGATGAACAATGCAGCCGCTTCCCATGTGTCGATGGAGTTCAACCTCAAAGGCCCAAGCTTTACGGTCTCCACCGCCTGCGCCTCGTCGAACCATGCGATGTCACAGGCGTTCCAGATGGTGCATGGCGGGTCTGCCCCGGTGATGATCACGGGTGGATCAGAATCCATGTTGTGCTTTGGTGGGGTCAAGGCGTGGGAAGGGCTGCGCGTCATGTCTAAGGATGCCTGCCGCCCGTTCAGCGCCAACCGCAATGGTATGGTGCAAGGTGAAGGCGCCGGCGTTTTCGTATTCGAGGAGTACGAGCACGCCCGCAAACGCGGGGCCGAGATACTGGCCGAAGTGGTCGGCTTTGCCATGACCTCGGATGCGTCCGACATTGTGATGCCATCCAAGAACGGTGCCGCGCGCGCCATCGCCGGGGCGCTGCAAGACGCCAAGCTCAACCCTCAGGATGTGGGCTACATCAACGCCCACGGCACCGGGACAGCGGCCAATGACAAAACCGAATGTGCCGCGGTCGCAGACGTTTTTGGAGCACATGCCGACAAGCTGATGATTTCGTCCACCAAATCGATGCACGGGCACTGCATCGGAGGGACTGGCGCGATCGAGCTTCTGGCCTGCATCATGGCCCTGCGCGACGGGGTGATCGCACCCACCATCGGTTACGAGGAACCCGACCCCGAATGCGCGCTGGACGTGGTGCCCAACGTGGCGCGGGAGGCCAAGGTCCATGTGGCCCTGTCGAACGCCTTTGCGTTCGGCGGGCTGAATTCGGTGCTTGCCCTGCGACGGGTGTAGCGGCTGTGGGCAGAAAGATGCCCAGTGGCTGCTTGGAGCCCATATTTCCGAATGCTGCACATTGGCTGAATAGCCGCGTTATAGCAGTAACCGACCTTGGGCTACCAAACTATTATCAGCAAAACCCGCTTTGGAGACAACTTAGTCCGGCAGCTGACAAGCTTGCTCCAAAGCATCCATTAGCATCCGCATTCGTTTATTCAGACAGCGGTTCGCGCTGTGCACGACATAGATGCCGTAATCTCGGTGTTTCAGGTGTTCCAAAACCGGAACCAAGCGCCCCGCCGTCGCCTGTTCTTCTACAACAAATAACGGGAGGCGGATGATCCCGGCGTCCTTCAGCGCTGCATCGACAAGAAAAGACCCGTAGTTTGATCTGAGCGCGGGACGAAACGACACCGATCGCTTCTTGCCACTTTCCTCAAACTCCCAGGTTGCACGTCGAGCGCCCCCATAGTGCAACAACGAATGATCCGAGAGCTGATCCAAGGACTGTGGAAGTCCCTTGTCTTTTGCGTAGCCTTGGCTCGCAAAAAGACCATGCCGTGTCGTCCCGATCCGATGGCAATTCAAGCCCTTGAGTTCCGTCGCGGTGACACGAACGGCCAGATCATAATTCTCCGCTTCAAGATCAACAGTCCTGTCATCAAAATCGATCAAAAGGTCAATCTGCGGATGGTCCTCTACAAACTGAAACAGCGTGGACTTCAGGAACGTGAGGCCAAATTCACGAGCGACCGTGATGGAAAGTGGTCCCTTTGGAGTGTGCCCGACATGCAGAAAGTCCCCGTCCAGGTCATCTGCATCCGCGACCATCGAGACTGCACGCTGATAGAGTTCCTGACCGGCTGTTGTGACCTCCCAAGCGCGCGGCTGCCTATCTATCAAGCGCACACCGTAGCGATCTTCAAGCTGGGCCAGTCGCCTGCTGACTGCAGACTTGGCGATACCCATCTCTTCGGCGGCGCGCGCTATGCCGCCACTATCAACGGTTTTCACAAAGAGGCGAAGGTCTTCAATTTGTCCCATGCGCTGGCCTCCCTTGCACCGTCATCGCACCCAAACACCGATACACCATGGTCGTCCATTCGCACAGAGCTCAGCGTTCTAAAATTGTGACCCTTGAGGTCACTTTTTTCGATCTATTCGCAAATTTCGAGACGCTTAAATTGTCGGTTGTCCTTCCAAAACCCGGAGACTTACATGTCAATTTCTAATTCACTTCTTGCGGCAAGCGTCCTAGCTCTGGCCACGAGCGGGGCCGTTTCCGCGCAATCCCTATCATCCGCAGGCGCGCTTACGTTCGACACCGGCAACACGCTCTTTGTTGGCGACGCCAAAGCAGGGTTGGTGCACGCCTTTGATCTGACCGACGCGGTGACCGATCAGGCCGACTATCAGCTTGGCCGCGCGCAGACATTCGAAGGCCGCACGATCTTCAACCACCTCGACGTCGAGATCTCGGCGCTTCTTGGTGTCGAGGCTGCCGACATCGCGATCAACGACATGGTGGTGCATAAGCCAACCAAGCAGATTTTCCTGTCTGTTCATCGCGGCCATGGCCCGGATGCCGAAGCGGTCGTCATCGCCGTGAACAACGGTGCGCTTGAGCTGGTCGATCTGGCTGCTGCCGATCATTCTTCGATGAGCGTTGGTCCCGTGCCGACGGCTGAAACGCTGGAGTTCGGTCAGCCGCTGAACACTCTCGCGATCACCGATATCGACTATTACAACGGTGAGCTATTCGTGGCGGGCGTATCGAACGAGGAGTTCTCCTCAAAGCTGCGCCGCATCCCGTTTCCCTTCACCAACGAGATCAGCACCTCGTCGATTGAGATCTGGCACGCTGTGCACGCGCAGTATGAGACCCGTGCGCCGATCATCACCCAAACGATTGCTGAACTCGACGGGGAACCAACGCTGGTCGCGATCTATGCCTGTACGCCCATCGTGCGCATTCCGCTGTCCGAACTCACCGACGGCGCAGAAGTGCGCGGCACGATGATTGGCGAGATGGGCTTTGGCAACACGCCACTCGACATCGTGCCATATGTGAACGGATGGGATGGTACGTCGAACGTCGTAGTGACCAACACCAACCGCTCTGCCGCCTCGATCAATCTGGAGGCCATCGCAAGCGCTGAGGCCATGCCGCATGGTGAAGGGGTGCAGAACGTTTTCTCCGTCGAAGGGGTGTATCAGTTCCCGCTTCCGATGAGCGGAACGCTGCACCTGGATACTTTGGACGACACCTATGCGCTGGTGGTGCGTCACAGCCCCGAGGATGTGCGCAATATCCAACTCCACACGGTGCCGATGCCGTTTTTCTTTGATCGCGCGGACCACATCGTCGAGATGAATTTTGACGGCTCGCCCGACCCGTTCGGGTACAAGGCCGCCCCGCCGGTGGACTACAACTGATGTTTGCCCTGCAAACCTGGATGCGGCGGGCCTTGCTCGCCGCGTTCCTGCTGTGTCCGCTGCCGTCCCTGGCCGATGTAGCAGCGCAGATTGATGAGGCGACTGGTACCGTTGTTGTGACGGGCCTTAGCCCTCAGGACATGTCTTCGGCATTGACAGATGCAGATGCCATCCGCCTGCGCCTTGAGACCAGCCCCTCTGCGCGCGGGATGCTAATCTCAGTCAACCAAAATGGTGAGGATCTAATCGTGCAACCGCGCTTTGCGCTCAAGGACGGCGCAGTCTACGAGATGACCGTTGCCGGCAAAGCGCTGCGCATCGCATTGCCTGCTCCAGAAACAACCACGCCACGGATGGTCAGCTTCGCTCCGTCGCAAGCGGTCATCCCTGCCAATACGCTGCGCCTGTATCTGCATTTCTCAGAGCCTATGGCGCGCGGACAATTGCGCGAGAAGGTTTCTCTGGTCACCGCCGACGGGACGCAGGTCGCCAGCCCTTTCCTGTCGCTGGAGGCGGAACTGTGGGACCCCAGCCAGACCCGGGCGACGCTGCTGCTCGATCCCGGTCGCATCAAGCAAGGCGTCGGCCCCAATTTAGCAAGCGGTGCACCGTTGCAAGAGGGCCAAAGCTATCGCCTGATTGTCTCGCCAGAGATGCACAGCGCGGAGGGCGTCCCTTTTGGTCAGATGACGTCGATAGCTTTCCGGGTCGGACCGCCAGAACGCCGTATCATCACTCCCGAAACGTGGGAAATCCTGAAGCCGTCAACGGGCAGCCATACGCCGCTCAGCATTGCCTTTGACCGGATCATGGACAGCGGCGCAGCGCTGCGACTCATCACGTTGCAAGCCCCTGATGGCCAAAGGGTCCACGGTCGGGTTACCAGCGACGGCGGCGGTTGGTCGTTAACGCCAGAGCATCCTTGGCACGCCGGGAGCTATAGCATCGTCGTTGATCCTGAGTTGGAGGACGTCGCTGGCAACACCATCGGGGCACCCTTTGACGCGGTCGTTGGTAGGATTAGCGCAGAAACAGAACCGGTCATTCTGACCATCGAAATCAGAACACAGTAAGGAGGCCACATGTCCATCCGCCCCGCCATAGGAACATCCCGAGCCCAAGCCACAATGGAAGGCGCTGGTGTGCATCTGCACCGCGCTTTCGGTTTTCAGGACCCTAGCGCGCAGGACCCCTTCCTGCTCTTGGACGACTTCCGCAATGACGATCCCGAGGCTTACCAGCGCGGCTTTCCGTGGCATCCCCATCGCGGGATCGAGACGATCACCTATGTGCTGGAAGGAGCTGTCGAACATTCCGATAGCCTCGGCAATACCGGCAACCTGCGCGCGGGCGATATTCAGTGGATGACCGCCGGATCAGGCATTCTGCATCAGGAAATGCCGACCGGGAATGCGCGCGGCCAGATGCACGGCTTTCAACTTTGGGCCAACCTGCCTGGCAGCCTGAAGATGACTGCGCCGCGCTATCAGGATGTCGAGGCGAAAGAGATCCCCAAGGTCATCGACGATGACGGCACGAGAGTGAAGATCGTTATCGGAGAGTTCTGGGGAAAGCGTGGCCCGGTCGACGGGATCGCCGCCGATCCCTTGTACCTCGACATCCGGGTTCCTGCAGGCCTGAAAAAGCGGTTCAAGGTCGACACCTATCGCAACACCTTTGCCTATGTCTTTGACGGTCAGGCGCGATTCACCGATGCCTCCAGCCCGTCCGGGGTTTTGCTGGAAAAGGAGGTGATGGGGCAGGAGCTCAATATCCGCGACATGTCTGGCAACCGCACGCTGGTGCGCTTTGGCACTGGTGATGAGATCGAGGTGCAAGCGGGGCCGGATGGTGTTCGCTTCCTCTTGGTGGCGGGCACACCCATCAAGGAGCCTGTGGCATGGCACGGGCCCATCGTCATGAACACGCAAGCCGAGTTGAAACAGGCCTTCGCGGATCTGCGCAACAACACCTTCATTAAGCCATTAGATCACTAGGGGACGAGATATGGGACTTTTGCAGGACGGCCAGTGGGTCGACAAATGGTACGATACCAAATCCAGCAGCGGGCGTTACATCCGCAAAGCCTCGCAATTTCGCAATTGGGTCACGGCTGACGGCACGGCGGGCCCAACGGGCGACGCCGGGTTTAAGGCCGCGGCCGGGCGCTATCACCTTTACGTCTCACTGGCATGCCCGTGGGCACATCGCACCTTGGCTTTCCGCGCGCTGAAAGGCCTGGAGAAGATGATCGACGTCTCGATTGTAGACTGGTTCATGGGCTCGGACGGGTGGACATTCAAACTGGGTGACGGCGCGACGCCAGATCCAATTCATGGCGCGGAATTTTTGCATCAGGTCTATACCACCGCGCAGGCTGACTATACCGGACGGGTGACGGTTCCTGTTCTTTGGGACAAGCAGACCGGCACCATCGTCTCAAACGAATCCGCTGAAATCATTCGTATGTTCAACTCCGCCTTTGACGGGATTGGCGCGAAGGCTGGCGACTACTATCCCGAAGCCGAGCGCGAAGAGATCGACGCGCTGAATGCGCGCGTCTATGACACTGTGAACAACGGGGTCTACAAAGCCGGGTTTGCCACGACGCAAGAAGCCTATGAACAAGCCGTCGTGCCGCTTTTTGAGACGCTTGATTGGCTGGAGGAACGGCTGTCAAAGCGGCGCTATCTGATGGGCGATCACCAGACTGAAGCCGATTGGCGGCTTTGGACGACACTTCTGCGCTTCGATCCAGTCTATGTGGGGCACTTCAAATGCAACCTGCGCCGGATCGCAGAATACCCGAACTTGTTGGGCTACGTCCGCGATCTGTTTCAGGTGCCCGGCATCGCTGAGACAGTCGATATCGCTTACATCAAAAAGCACTACTATGGCAGCCATACGACCATCAACCCAACCCGCGTTGTGCCGATGGGGCCGGTCGTTGACTACTCAGTGCCCCATGACCGCTCCAGATTCAGCAAGGAAAGTTAAGATGACCCAAGCCCCGATTATCGCAGCCAAGGTTCCAACCAAAGTCGAGTTGGAAGCAGGCAAAGACTATTTCTGGTGCCGATGCGGGCGCTCCAAATCGCAACCGTTCTGCGATGGGTCTCACGCTGGGACCGGTATCGAACCGCTGAAGTTCACGGCCGACAAGGACGGTGCAGCAACACTGTGCCAATGCAAAGCCAGCGCCAACGCGCCTTTCTGTGATGGGTCTCATACGCGGCTTGGAGATTTGAACGCGGGTGACCCTTCACCTGAACCTAAATCGGATGCTCCACAGGCGACACCTACGCCAGAAGAACCGACGGTGGCGCGTATCCATGCGTTGGCCCAAGACGGTCTGTCCAAGCTTGGCCACCATGGCGAGATGGGCGCAATGGGTGTGCCGCGCAAAGACCTGCCACATTGGGACGACATCCAAATCCTCGCGGCCCAAATGGCGCGTAAGCCGCTCTTGGATGAGGTCGATGTGGCGACGGAGGTGGTGATCGGCCCACGCGCCGCCAAGCCACTGACCCTGTCGATCCCCCTCTTTGTCTCCGACATGAGCTATGGTGCTTTGTCCGAAGAAGCCAAAACCGCTCTTTCCAAAGGGGCCGAAATGGCAAGCACCGGCATCTGCTCTGGCGAAGGCGGCATGCTACCCGAAGAACAAGCCGCGAACAGCCGTTACTTCTATGAACTCGCCTCGGCGCAGTTCGGTTGGTCGCTGGATCACGTCGCCAAGGTACAAGCCTTCCACTTCAAAGGCGGACAAGGCGCCAAGACCGGCACTGGAGGTCACCTGCCCGGCGACAAGGTACAGGGCAAAATCGCCGAGGTGCGCGGGCTGGAACCGGGTCAGGCAGCAATATCGCCCGCGACCTTCGTGGACCTCCACTCACCCGCTGACTTCAAGCGGATCGCTGATCAGGTGCGGGAACGCTCAGGCGGCATTCCCATCGGGTTCAAACTGTCAGCCAACCACATCGAAGACGATATCGACTTCGCGTTGGAGGCATCTGCCGACTACATCATCCTAGATGGGCGCGGCGGGGGCACAGGGGCCGCGCCTCTGATCTTCCGAAACCATATCTCGGTCCCAACCATCCCGGCGCTGGCCCGCGCCCGACGGCATCTCGATGCCAAAACGGGCCGCGACGTGACGCTGGTGATCACCGGGGGGCTGCGCGTGGCGGAGGATTTCGTCAAGGCGCTGGCCCTCGGTGCGGATGCAATTGCCGTGTCGAATTCTGCCATGCAAGCGGTCGGCTGTATCGCGGCCCGAATGTGTAACTCCAACAATTGCCCCGTTGGCGTCGCAACCCAGAAACCGGAGCTACGAAAACGGTTGGATGTACATCGTGGGGCAGAACAACTTGCCCGATACTTCGGGGCTTCGGTCGAGTTAATGCAAGTGATGGCCCGCGCCTGCGGTCATGACAGCTTGTCCGGGTTCACCCCGCGCGACGTCACAAGCTGGAAACGTGATGTGGCCGATCTGGCGGGCATTCGCTTTGCCGGACCCGCATAGCGGCCCTGCCACTCGCGCTCTGGTGTGGGGGGATACCGTCCCCACATCAGACGGGAAAGGAGAGACCCGATGCTCGACACCACTTACACTATCCGCGAAACCGACATACCTGAAGAACTGCGCTTTCTTCTGGGCACCTATCCGCGTGAGACGTGGGAGGCGCATCCGGGCTTCAAGGACAAAACCCGCCAATGGCTTAGCGCGCATCAGAACTTCCGCGCGCTTGCCGAAAGGGTTCGCCTCGACACCGAACTCGTGCTCGACAACGAGATGGCGCTGGACGACTACACTGCCCGGCTATCGTTCCTGGGCGGGCGGCTGGTCGGCAACCTGCATGGCCACCACGGCTGGGAAGATCACAGCTATTTTCCCGAGCTTTCGGCTGCTGATCCACGCTTTGATGCAGGTCTGGAAGTGCTAGAGAACGATCATGCCGATCTTGATGTGGTTCTGGATGATTTCACGCGGCAAGCCAACCGCGTAATCAAGCTGGCCGCTTTGGATGAGACCCAGTCTTATGATGAGGCCGGAGCGGTGCATGGTCAGGCACAGACAATCGAGACATTTCTCAAGCGGCATCTGGGGGATGAGGAGGACCTCGCCGTGCCAATCATCCTGCATCACCGGCTAAGAGGTTAGGCCCTCTGGCGCTTGCCGCTCTTAAAAGTCAAAAATGGATTATTGGGTCGCCCTCCTGGGCGACCTATCTAGGTTTAGTGCGTCGGGATCGGATGCATGAGAAGAGTTCAAAAGCGGACCTAAGGTCAAAGTAATCGAACGGTCAGTTTGTCCCGCAGACTGTGAGTTTAGTCTCATCCAGATTTTGCGCTTGCGGCGAATGACTGCAAAGCGGGCTGCGACGGCAGCATCTTGACCAGCCGGTGAACGGCTGGTTTGGGTCGTCTATGTTGTTGTAATCTCTACAATTTCCACGCCACTGACATCCACTCCAGCGTTGACTGTGACGGGAGCGTTGTCCAATGCGTGCTCGAAGCTTCGGTAAAAGTCTTGGAACCGTGATAGCTCGAGATACGCCTTTGGAGTGCCGCCAGCAGGAGTTTCGATACTCTCACCGGCACCGCCAAATTCAATCTGCGCCGCTTCTCCGGCCGGTCCTCGCAGGCTGATTGTGATTGCGACTAGTACGGATCCGGCATCATCTTCTACCCGGTATTTGATGGCGTGGCTGTCCAATTGAAATGTGGTCATGACATTGTCCTTTCGCCAGCACTGTATTGAGAAGCAAAGCACTGTGCCATGCCGCAACAGATGTTTTCTCGTAGTTAGTTCGTCGAGTCTCTGATTTGGAATGTCCGCTTTGCGGAAGCCGCGATGCGGCAGAGACGATCTTACTAAAAGTCCGGTTTGGTGAAGGTTTTCCAACGCGGGTCGTCCGCCCGCCAAGACACAACCCTCACGCCGCGACCCGCATCAGAAAACCTTCACCGAAGTTACCGATGCTGCACGCTGCATGAACAACTGCTTTGGGTCGAGTCTTGGACTAAGAATGCGGACCACGATATTGGCCAAATCGAATATTGTAGCCGTTGAGATCGAGGGCGTTGAACTCTCGCATCCCCCAAGGGTAATTCTCAGGGGCCTTCGTTATGGTCACACCGTTGCTTTTGGCGCGCTCATACATTCCATCCAAGTTGTTGATGTCGAAATACATCCAGTTTTCCCCAAGTTGCGGAACTCCTTGCCAAAAATGCACGCAGGCTTCGCCGAGCAATATCGCTCCATGAGTTGGAGGCTCACCCCACAAAAACCTGACGGTAAAACCAAGTTTCTCGACGTACCAATTGCTAGCTTCGGTGACACTACGCACTGCAAGCGTTGGATAAACTGCCGAGCATTCGATACTATCAGGCGTGTTTGGCGACATGACCGACTAATACCAAGGGCTGCGATCATTGACCCACTTTCGCCCAATCTCTGGTTCCGATTGACGTGATGACGTCCGGTAGG
>CANNCS010000086.1 GCA_947503115.1 uncultured Marivita sp. | reverse complement strand
CCATGGAATCAGAGCGCGGGCGAGCTGGGAACCTCAGAAATCCCTAATGAGTCAGAAGCCAGCCCCTTTGGTATTAGCGCCGCAAACCGCGCCATTCGGTCAATCTGAGGGGCCATGGTGCACCACTCATCTTCGACCGCCACCCAATGCGCGTCGCGGGATTCGGCGTGCACGATGATGCGGCCCGGTTCTGATGTGATCTCGGGCACCATGATCATGTTGAGGAAAAGGGCGATAGCTTCGGCTGTGAGACACATGGGAAAACTCCTTTTTCAAGTGTCCTCCCATTTGCAGTGTCCACCTCTGCGGATGGTGTTCTCAGGTTATCGTGAAACGCTTACTTTTTGATGAAGCTCAATGCTGCAATGCAGCATTTCCCCAGAGTTTTGCCCGCAAGACAGGCAAGCCGTGCCATCCTGCACAACATTCAGGCATCAAATCGATAGTCAAACCGGGCGATGTCATCTGCGCACATGGCTGCAACAGCATCAACTGACTGAGCAGTGTAAGCCCGGCGATAGTCACGGGGACGGTCCGAAGCATTGGCATGGGACATGGTCAACGGGAAGCCCAAATGTGCGACGACGGGGACAAGATCTTCGGCCAGATGTTCCAACCGCACATAGGCCGAACACCGTTCGCCCCCTAATGCGTCGGTCACATATCGCGCTGCCGGAAAAGCGCGCAAGCTGGCGTCTGTGTCAGGGTGCAAGATGAAGCCGTCGAATGGCTCTGACTTGGCGAGCGAGACAGCAGGGTGATCGAAACTCTGCCCGCGCAGCCAGTGGTAATAGCTGACCATGCGATCCCAAGGGTTGCGCACCAAAGTGAAGACGAACATTGCGTCCAGATCGGACGAAGAAACCGCCCCATCCAGATCAACCAGCGTGCTGTGTTTCCACAGCCGCCCCTTGGCGTCCAACGTCTTGACCCGTGCCTTGCGCTTGATCGCTTTGGGGGTGTCTCCGATCAGAATATCGTCCCGATGCGCGCGTTCTTCCAACGCCAAAGCCAGCGACGTGCCCCCTGTTTTGGGGATGTGAACAAAGATGAACTTGCGAGCGGGCGAGATGATCATGCGCCAGAGGTGCCAGTTTGGACCCTATCGCGCAAGTTTGCACTTTTCCCAAGTTCGATCCCTGCGCTATGTCACGCTTTACAGAATGTCGCAGGGGAGGACGCGAGATGGGTTGGATGCGAGATGAAGCCGGTTTGGAGAAGCGCACAGCAAACTATGTGCCACTAACGCCACTGTCTCATTTGCAGCGCGCAACGGAGGTGTTCCCCGACACTGTGGCCGTTGTGCATGGCCCGCACCGCAAGACTTATCGCGAGTACCACGAGCGCGTGACGCGTTTGGCGTCGGCCTTGGTCGCGATGGGTGTCAAACCGGGCGATGTGGTGGCGACGATCCTGCCCAACATCCCAGCTCAGGCCGAGGCGCATTTCGGCGTGCCTGCTTGCGGTGCGGTTCTGAACACCATCAACACGCGACTGGATGTGGACACCATCGCCTACATCCTTGACCACGGCGAGGCGAAGGTCGTCCTGTGCGATCCGCAATTCATGCCGGTACTGGCAGACGCGATCGAACAGATGGACGGCCCAGCCCCCAAGGTGATCGAAGTGGCCGATCCTCATGAAGGTGTAAATGCATCGAGCGATTACCCCGAGTATGAGGATGTTTTGGCCGGGGGCGATCCGAATTTCCAATGGCTCATGCCCGAGGACGAATGGGAGAGCCTTGCGCTCAACTACACCTCTGGCACCACCGGCCGGCCCAAGGGTGTCGTTTATCACCATCGCGGTGCATATCTGATGACGATGGGCACGGCCGTAAGCTGGGAAATGGCGCTGCGGCCCAAGTACTTGACCATCGTGCCGTTGTTCCACTGCAACGGCTGGAACCACACGTGGATGATGCCGCTGCTGGGCGGCACGGTTGTGTGCTGCCGTGATATCAGTGCAAAGGCGATCTATGACGCGATTGCAGATGAAGGTGTCACCCATTTCGGCGGGGCGCCCATCGTTCTGAACCTGATCGTCAACTCGGACCCACGCGAGCGGCGCAAATTTGACCATTTGGTAAAAGTCTACACTGCAGGTGCGCCCCCTGCTCCGGCGACGCTGGCGAAGATCGGCGATCTGGGATTCCACGTAATGCAGGTTTACGGCCTTACCGAAACCTATGGCCATGTCACCGAATGCGTTTGGAATGGCGATGCCTGGGATGGGTTGGAACAGGACGCGCAATCGGCGATCAAGGCCCGCCAAGGTGTGGCATTCCCGATGATGGAAAAGATTGACGTACTGGATGACACTGGTTCCCCAGTGCCGCGCGACAGCAAGACACAGGGCGAGATCGTCATTCGCGGAAATTCGGTGATGAAGGGATATCTCAAGAACCCGAAAGCGACGGAGGAGTCCTTCGAAGGCGGATATTTCCATTCCGGCGACATCGCGGTGATGCACCCAGACAATTACTGCCAGATCGCGGACCGCGCCAAGGACATCATCATTTCAGGTGGCGAGAATATATCGTCTGTCGAGGTCGAGGGCTGTCTGATGGCACATGATGCCGTGCTGCTGTGTGCGGTGGTGGCCAAGCCGGACGACAAATGGGGCGAAGTGCCCTGCGCCTTTGTCGAACTGAAAGGCAACCACAGCGCCACGGAAGAAGAGCTGATCGCCTTTGCCAAGTCCCGTCTGGCGGGATTCAAGACACCTAAGAAAGTGGTGTTCGAGGAACTGCCTAAGACTTCGACAGGCAAGATCCAGAAGTTCCAACTGCGCGAGCGGGCGAAGGCGCTTTAGGCACTGCCTGCCTAGTTGAGACACACGCGGCCGAGCTGTGGTTCGATAGCCAAGCTGTGCAAAGGTATGCCCATCCGCGAGGGCGCTGGACAGTTGAACCGGTCACGGTGTCTGTTGTGCTGCTTTCATTAGACTTTGAAGGGGCACACAGATGTTCATCGCACTTCAGCGCGTTCTTTCCACGATTGTTGCGTGCCTCGCCCTTGCTTCCGCCGCTCAGGCGGACTGGTCATTCAGGTCCGGCGATACGCCCAATGCGTTTATTCAGACGGGGAACATGACGCTTGAACTGCAATGCGACAGAGCCCTTTTTTCGCCCGTGGCATACGAGGACTCGCAAGACATTCTGGCGCGGCAACAACTGTCGTTTCGGTTCATGTCGAATGGTTCTACCGAGGCCGCGGCATTTCACGCTGGTTCAATCAACACGGAGTTTTCGATTGTTAACGACTATCCCGTGCAGTTCGTCGTTATTGACCAAAGCGACTACAGCTTCATCCTAAATCAACTTGCACAGAACGCCGTTCTGAATCTTTCGAGGGTCGAGGATGAGACCTCTTACGGCATCTTCTCGTTGAAGGGTTCCTCGAAGGCGATCAAATCACTTCGGACCGCGTGCGCGTCAAGTGTCTCAATATCCCAGCCCATCGAAGCCCCCGAGGGCATTGTCTACTGCGGTGGAGAGGGCATCAAAAGAGTGATCGAGTATACTATTCAAGACAGTTCGAGAGGTCCGTGGGACGCCTTCGTTACAGTCAATGGCGCCAGTATGCGCGCGATGACCTCGCATAGCTATTTCGGAAACACTCAGACACCTAGAGGATTTGAAGTTGCTCTTCTAGCGGAAGACCGATCAGAGTTTCTTGTGTTCCGGGATGGTCAACGCAACTGGATCGAATACGGCGATTATACCTACGAACAGTGCAACTGAGGCATTTTGCCAAATCATAGTACGCGCGCGAGCTTGACCGGCGAGCCAATCGACTTCATTTGTCGCGGAGTATGCAGGTAAAAACCATTCTTCTCGGTGCCACAAACAGGATTTCCCGACATCCGGCGGTCTTATTCACCTTAGGTGAAAAGAACACGAGCGTTGCAGAGAAGTTGGCCCGACAGGCCGTGGAAGTTCAGAAGGTGATTGGTATTCCGGGGATGAAAATCATCGACACCGGGGGGAATGGCAACCACTTTGGTTTCGAATGCATCCATCCGGAACTCGGCCGTGACTTGATACGCTACATCTCTTTGCTTGCCTTTGAGATCGATAGAAATGCAGTTCTTACAGAGCGCACTGATCGACTTGCGACCGAAATATCCAATCTTTGGAAACCGGGTATCGAACACAATGCGACCCAAGTCGCCGGTCGGCTGGGTATTCCCTGGGACGTTGTTACAAAAGGTGACCGTCCGCTTATTGCGCTGGGACAAGGTGTTCATCGACGGCTTTTCTGGAAGGCATTTACTCCGGTCACGTCCGAAATCGGCACGGTGTTCAGCACGCCCAAGAACATCATGGGCAAGATGTTGCATGACGCTGGACTACCCGTTCCGCAGCAAGCGATGGCGACTACCTTTGACGACGCACAGCACTTGGCGGCCAAAATCGGATGGCCAGTTGTGATCAAACCGGCGCGCACCGATTTTGGCGTGGGGATCACCACCGGCATCCGCAATGTACTAGAACTGCGAGCTGCTTTTGATATCGCCAAAGAGTTTGGCGACGTCCTTGTGCAGAAACACATTGAAGGGGACGGTCATCGGCTTCTTGTTCACAATGGAAAGTGTATTTCTGCCGTCCGTCAGATCGCTGCTCAGATCGTTGGCGACGGCAGTTCTTCGGTATCGGAACTGATCGCAAAAACAAACGAAACCCGTACAGATTACCTTAGCCGCAATTGGAAAAAAATTAAGATAAACGAAGCACTCATTCAAATGCTTGATCGGGTCGGACTGAATTTGGATAGCGTCCCTGCTATGGAGCAGGTCGTTCGACTGAGAAGTAATACAAACATTTCGCAAGGTGGGACTTGCGAGCGCGTTACAGACGACGTGCACCCAGCCAACATGGCAATGGCCGAGACAGCCGCTGCTGTCTTCGGGCTCGATCTTGCTGGCGTTGACATGCAGACGACCGATATTCGTTCCCCACTTGACGAGGAAAACGGCGCCATCATTGAGGTTAACGCGACGCCGGGATGGTTCATGATGGAGGACGGGACCTCTTTAGAAGACCAGATCGTGCAGCATTTTTTCCCCGGCCCTGCACATGGCCGGGTTCCGATCATTGTTTGTATCGAAGACCGCCCAGACATCGCCGAGTTGATCGCTTCGGCTTTGTCCGGTTCTCATGTCGTTGCAAAATCAACTTCGGAAGAGTTGGCAGTCCGTGGACATGTCTTCAATCAAAGTAAAAACACCCGCTGTTCGCACCGCATCCAAGTCGCACTGAACAACCCAATCACAGAGATCGCCGTGATATCTGCCACAGCAGAAGACATCTTGCACCATGGTCTTGGAACTGACCGAGTGTCGCTCGTCGTTGGCGCGCGCGGGGTTAATCACAGCGCGATACAGTGTCTTGGCCGCAGCTCTGATGCGACACTTGTATTCGCTGAAGATTTGGCTGCGTGTGGGGGGCAGCGCACGCCTCAGAACGGCATATGGTGTCTAACGAACTCGGTAACCGGTTCATCGCCAAAAGGCGTGACACTGGTGAAAAATTCAGACGAGGGGATAGTGCAGGTCAGACACGCAGAGGGGACAATTCGTGAATTGCTACGCGACCAAGCCTTACATTCGGAAGAACCATTGGCACTTCAGGTCGCGGCCATGCTGGGCGGAAAATTCATTGATTAACCTTTGAACTTGTTTGTTCAAAGAAGGCCGTCGCATCCAGGAATGATGCGCAACCATACCGCCAAGAACGTGTTTTTGGGCTGACGAATTGAACGGCGCGCGGTTCCAAATTGACTGTTGCCGTTTGAAGGCACTGGATCTCCTCAGTTGCATTGCGCGAAAGGCCGCGCGGGTGTACCCTAGCCTGCAATCAATGAGGCAGAGCAGCCCGCATGACCGCGCTCAAGGAATTTCAACGGCTAGAGGCCGAAGGCGTTTGGCGTGCAACGCCCGCTGACCAGCGCAAGGACGTGATCGTGTCCTTGGGTGATGCCTCTCTGACGATCCTGGATCTACGAGAAAACGTGTTGGCACATTGGTCGGTTGCGGCAGTGGCGCGATCCAACAAAGGGCAGATGCCGGCAATCTATCACCCTGACGGCGATCCGGGAGAGACGCTGGAATTCGGAGACGACAGTACGCAGATGATTGAGGCGATCGAGCGCATCCGCTCCGCCATCGACAGGACGCGCCCCAAACCCGGCAAGCTGCGCTTTTGGATCACCGGACTGATCGCGGCTTCGGTGATTGGCGGGATCCTCTTTTGGCTGCCCGATGCGCTGTTGCGACACACTGTGCAAGTGGTGCCGGCCGTCAAACGGGTCGAGATCGGTGATGCTTTGCTGGCGCGGATCACCCGGATCTCGGGGCAAGCCTGCATGACCCGCGATGCGCGTGAACCGCTAAGACGCCTGGCCTCGCGCGTTCTGGGCCCAGCGCAGCGCGGTGCCTTGGTGGTGCTTCCCGGCGGTGTGGCTGAGACCGCGCACTTGCCAGGCGGGCGCATCCTGCTGAACCGATCGCTGATCGAAGACCCTGAAGAGCCGGATGTGACCGCAGGTTATGTGCTGACTGAACGGTTGCGCGCACTGACCCAGGATCCGCTTGAAGAGATGCTGATCCAGACAGGTCTGTGGTCAAGCTTGCGCTTGCTCACCACCGGCGAGATGGCGGACACAGATCTGGATAGGTACAGTGAATACCTTCTGGCGCAGTCGCCGACCAAGCTGTCAAATGACGTGATTATCGCAGGATTCGATACGGCAGAGCTGCGTACAACGCCTTATGCCTACTCCGTTGATATCACAGGAGAATCAACCCTCCGCCTGATTGAAGCCGATCCAATGGCAGGCAAAGACATCCGTCCGGTACTAAGCGATGCGGACTGGTTGCGTTTGCAGGGGATCTGCGGCGAGTGATCAGTGGCCGAGGCCTTTGCCCCGCCCTACAATGATCGGCTCTTTGATCTTCTGATCCTTTGTCAACAATCTGCGCGGCACCGTATTGCTCCAGATCTGCTGTGTAGCGCTGTGGCCTTGGCGGGTCATGTGCGCACGATGCGGATTAAGGCGGTCGTCATCCCACGCGGGTTTGTACCCTTTGGGGACCGGAGGGAGCGTGTCACCCTGCGCGTCATAGACATGCTTGGGAACGATCCGCTCTTCATTGGCGCGAGGCTGCGGCTGGCTATATTTCTGAACCTGAACAGTCCGGTTGGGAACAGACGGCACAATGCGCTGTGGCGTGATGATGACCGGCGCAACCTCTGCCACGACAACCGGCGCAGCGGGGCGTGCAAGGCTGGGGGCCTGACCACAGATCGGTTGACGATCCCGGCCGACACGGGGCACCCAATTAACCGCGCCATCGACGCCAGCCCGGACATAAACGCAGCCCCGGCTGTCAACATATTGGCTGGCGTCATAGCTGGCGGGTGGCACTTCCGCAGGCGGCGTGATCTGCAAGCCTTGGGCTGACACGGATAATGTTGACGCCAGCAACGCGGCCAAGGCAGCCGCGGCTTTGATACAATACACAGTCATTTCTCTGTCCCCACAGATGTGCAGAAAGACTGCATGTCAGGTGTTTGGCTGTAAAGGGTTATTTCGTCCCGAACATCCGGTCGCCTGCATCGCCGAGGCCCGGCACGATGTAACCCAACTCGTTGAGGTGCGAATCCAGCGAGGCGGTGACGATGGGCACGTCCGGGTGCGCCTCTTTCATGCGGGCCACACCTTCTGGCGCAGCCAGCAGGCAAAGGAAGATGATATTCTTTGCGCCTGCGTCCTTTACCAGATCAATCGCGGCGGCAGAGCTATTGCCGGTGGCGAGCATGGGATCAACAACAATCGTAATGCGCTCTTCAATTTGCGAAGGAACTTTGAAGTAATACTGCACCGGCTTGAGCGTTTTCTCGTCGCGGTAGAGACCGACGAAACCGACACGCGCCGCCGGGATCAGTTCGAGGATGCCGTCCAGCAATCCGTTGCCTGCCCGCAGGATCGAGATCAGAGCGAGCTTCTTGCCATCGATGACCGGCGCGTCCATTTCGCAGAGCGGGGTTTCGATCGTCTTGGTGGTCAGCGGCAGATTGCGCGTCACCTCGTAAGCCAGCAAGTGGCTGATTTCACGCAGCAATTGACGGAACGACTTGGTCGATGTGTCTTTCTCGCGCATTAGGCTCAGTTTGTGCTGAACAAGCGGGTGGTCAACGATGGTCAGGTGATCGGTCATGTGCGCTCCAGTCGTTTCAGGACACGGGTTCGGGTGTCCTCGTCGCAGAAAGCCGCGCGCGCGGCGGTGTCATTCAGTTCGGCAAACACATCCTCGTCCCAGCGGAAGGTGCGGGCAAGGTTGATGTATTCGTCACGCATCGTCGTGTGGAAGAAGGGCGGATCGTCAGTGGACACAGTGACCTTCGCACCGCGTTGACGAAGCTTTTCAATGGGGTGGTCGGCAAGGCTTGGGTAAACTTTAAGGTTCACGTTGGAACCCGGGCAAACTTCGAGAGTAATTTCGTTCTCCACAAGTTTATCCACAAGGGCGAGATCGTTGATCGCGTGGACGCCGTGACCAATGCGTTCGACCTTGAGATCATCCACTGCATCGCGCACCGATGTCGCGCCCCCCCATTCACCTGCGTGGGCGGTCAGACGCAGTCCGGCTTCCCGCGCCATGTCAAAGCTGTAAGCAAAGTCCTTGGGTTTGCCCTTCATTTCGTCGCCGGCGATACCGAACCCGACAATCCAATCGCCTGCAGTTTCGGCCGCACAGAGCGCCGAGGCTTTGGCCTTTTCCGGCCCAAAATGGCGAATGCAGGTGACGATACCACGCAGAATGATGCCGTGATCGCGCTCGGCCTCATAGGCGGCGTCTTTGATCGCGTGCAGGTATTCGCGCCACGCACCGACATCACTTCCGCCACAGAAATCAGGCGACAGAAAGGTTTCGGAGTAGATCACATCGTTTGCGGCGCTTTCTTCAAGCACGGCTTTGGTCAGGCGGGCGTAATCCTCGGGCGACTTCAAAACGCTGGTCGCGGCCTCGTAAACGCTCAGGAAGTGAACAAAATCGCGGAACGCATAGCTGCCATCGGGTTTGAACACGCCGTCCAAATTGACGGATTTTTCCTTGGCCAGGCCTTTGATGAACGACGGCGGTGCCGCACCTTCGTGGTGGAGGTGCAGCTCCACCTTGGGCAGACGCATGATCCGGTCAAGCTCTTCTTCGTCCATCGGACGGCTCAGGCGTTCTCGTTCTTCTTCATCTATCACAGGAAACTCCGCCCCGATCCTCTTGCCACGACGCCAAGATGTTTGGCGATGCTTGCGGCGACATCAACGAACCCAACATGGCCGATTTCACCCGTGCCAGCACCAGCCATCAAAACCGGGACGCGCTCGCGGGTGTGGTCCGTGCCGGTCCACGTTGGGTCGTTGCCATGATCTGCCGTGATGAGCAACAGGTCATCGGGTTTGAGGCGGGACAACAGCTTGGCCAGTTCAGCATCGAACCATTCTAAAGCATGCGCATAGCCAGACACATCGCGGCGGTGGCCGTACTTGCTGTCGAATTCTACGAAATTGGCAAAGATCAGAGCGCCATCTGGGGCAGTGTCTATTTGTTGCGCGAGGTGGTTCATCAATTGGGCATCTGCACCTTTGTGAACGACGTCGAGCCCCGCCATTGAGAAGATGTCACCAATTTTTCCAATGCCGATCACGGCTTGCCCAGCGTCCTGCACCCAGTTGGTGAGCACAGGTTCGGGCGGTGCTATGGCATAGTCGCGGCGGTTGGTGGTGCGTTCAAAGCTTCCGTCCCGCCCAACGAAGGGCCGTGCGATCACACGACCAATGCGGCGTTCGTGGCACATGGGCGCGAGTTTTTCGCACAGTTTGAGCAGTCGTTCGAGACCAAACGCCTCTTCATGCGCAGCGATCTGGAGAACGCTGTCGGCAGACGTGTAGCAAATGGGCTTTCCGGTGCGCAGGTGTTCTGCGCCGAAGGTTTCGATCACCTTCACGCCATTGCTGTGGCAATTGCCAAGAATGCCATCAGTTCCCGCAAGTTCGCAGATGCGCTGTGTGATGTCGGCTGGGAAGGACGGGACGCTGTCGGGCAGATAGGTCCAGTCCCACGGCACGGGCAGACCTGCGAGTTCCCAATGACCAGAGGGCGTGTCCTTGCCTTTTGAGATTTCGGTGGCAGCGCCCCAGCGCCCTGTCGGTGTCGCGGTGAGGTTCGGGGGGGCCTCTTTGCTCGCCAATTCGACCGCCCGACCAAGACCCAATGCGTCGAGCGTCGGAAGTTGCAGCGGGCCAGTGCGTCCATCTTCGGCCTGCCCCGCCGCGCAGGCTTGTGCAATGTGGAGCAATGTGTTCGCGCCGGTATCGGGTGTGCGGTCGTTGAAGAACTGGTCTGCATCAGGCGCACCGCCGATGCCTACAGAGTCCATCACGATCAGAAATGCGCGGCTCATGTGATCTGCTCCAACACAAGGGCGGGTTGAGGCGCGGGATTATCCTCCAACGTGATGGCTGCGCGCACGGCTTGACCCGCCTCGTCTGCCTGACTTTCTCGGGCTGCGTGAATGCGGGCCAGTGGTTGGCCTTTGCTCACGCGATCTCCGATGCTGACCACGTCACTAAGGCCAACTGCAGGGTTGACGACATCCGATTCTACTTGCCGCCCACCGCCCAGCGCGACAACGGTCAGGCCCAAGGTTTCGCCATCGATGGCAGTCACTATGCCTGACGTGGGCGCGGTAACTTCGCGGATCACCGGGGCTTCTGGCAGGAAACGGGCCCAATCTTCGACAAAATGCACCGGACCGCCCATCGCGTAGACCATTGCGCCAAATTTTTCGGCAGCGGCGCCCGAGCTAATCGCCGCCTTGATTTTGGCTTGGCCATCGCCGATGCCCGCTTTGTCCAGCAACGCCCCACCCAAGGCGATGGTCAGCTCGGACAACCGCCCCAACGTGATCCCAGTGAGAACGCGCATCACATCAATAACTTCGAGCGCGTTGCCAAGGCTAGGGGCCAATGGCTGCGACATGTCAGTGATGAGCGCAGAGGTCGGGCAACCGGTGGCGTTGGCCGTATTCACCAATGCCTTTGCCAATGCGCGGGCATCATCCTGCGATTTCATGAACGCGCCCGAGCCGCATTTCACATCGAGCACCAAGCCTTCCAGCCCTGCGGCAAGTTTCTTGGACAGGATGGACGCCGTGATAAGATCGAGGCTTTCGACTGTCGCAGTCACGTCGCGGATTGCGTAAAGCCGTTTGTCGGCGGGCGCGATGTCAGCGCTTGCGCTGACGATGGCGCAGCCGACCTTGGACACGACCTGACGGAACTGGTCTTCGGTTAGGGTGGTGCGAAAACCGGGAATTGATTCCAGCTTGTCGAGTGTGCCGCCCGTGTGACCCAGTCCTCGGCCCGAGATCATCGGCACGTAGACTCCGCAGGCCGCTAGCGCAGGAGCGAGGATCAAGCTGACGCAGTCACCCACCCCTCCGGTCGAGTGTTTGTCGAGAACCGGTGCATCCAGTTCCCAGTGCAACACCTTGCCACTGTCCCGCATGGCGGCGGTCAGAGCAGCGCGGCCCGCATCCGTCAGACCGTTCAGGCACACGCCCATCGCGAACGCCCCAGCCTGTGCATCGCTGACCGTTCCATCGGCCAACCCATGCGCAAACCACGCCAGTGCATCTGCGCCCGGTGTGTCCCCTTTGCGCAAGGCAGCAATGATCGCGCGCGCATCCATCAGGTGCGGTCCATATGTCCGGCGTCGAACGCGCCCGGCAGAAGATCACCGACAGTGGTTTTGAATTCGGCCCCGTCAGTGGTGGCGAGCGTCACAGTGACATCGCGCGCGGCAAACTCGGACAGTTTTTGTCGGCAGCCGCCACAGGGGGGGACCGGGTCTGGACTGTCAGCGATAACATAAGCCTCAACGATCTTTTGCGCTCCGGCGGCGATCATCGCGGCAATCGCGCCAGCTTCGGCACATGTGCCTTCAGGATAGGCCACATTCTCTACATTGCAGCCGACGTAGACCTGCCCATCCTCGGCCCGTAGCGCCGCACCAACCTTGAAATTCGAATAGGGCGCATATGCGTTCGCCCGAACAGCCTTTGCTGCATTTTTCAATTCCATCGTGACCCTGCCCCCGATTTCAGACCCACATGATTGCGAGTGCGCGCGCCTGAATGCAAGGGTTCGCAGGGACCGGTAACGCTGCGTTCGCATTTTCCAATGATCTCTATAAATGACCGCCGCCATGCAGAACAGGGTGTGCGTTGGGCCAAACGTCGGATTTGGCCCAACCTCAGAGGAAGTGGTGACCAAGCAGCAGGCCATCCAACTGCGCCGGCCCGCCTGCGTAGTCGATGAGCCGTTCGATGGCAGCCCGCCCCACAGGCAGGCAGAGTATCGGAACGTGCGTTTTCAGAAACACCTGAAATGACCTTCTTGCCGCAGGGGCAGCTTACCGCCCTTCCCCTTCTCTCAAAAAAAGTTTAACCCTAAACCAAATTTCAGCGAGATCGAATCCATGTCGGACAACACCAACGAAACGCTGCGTCAAGCGGCCCTATTTTACCATGAGCATCCCAAGCCGGGTAAACTTGAAATTCGCGCAACCAAGCCGCTGGCAAACGGACGTGATTTGGCGCGGGCATACAGCCCCGGCGTGGCCGAAGCCTGCCTTGAGATCAAAGCCGACGCGACCAACGCGGCACGCTACACCGCCAAGGGCAACCTTGTGGCAGTGGTGTCAAACGGCACAGCTGTTCTTGGGCTGGGGAATATCGGCGCGCTGGCGTCCAAACCGGTGATGGAAGGCAAGGCGGTTCTTTTCAAGAAATTCGCCAATATCGACTGTTTCGACATCGAAGTGAACGAAAGCGATCCAGAAAAGCTGGCCGATATTGTCTGCGCTCTTGAACCGACTTTCGGCGCGATCAACCTTGAAGACATTAAAGCGCCCGACTGTTTCATTGTTGAAAAGCTCTGCCGTGAGCGGATGAATATCCCGGTCTTCCATGACGACCAGCACGGCACCGCGATTGTCGTTGGGGCCGCAGCCACAAACGCGCTGCACGTCGCGGACAAGGCGTTCGAGGACATCAAGATCGTCTCAACAGGCGGCGGCGCAGCGGGAATTGCATGCCTCAATATGCTCGTCAAATTGGGTGTGAAGCGCGAGAACATCTGGCTCTGTGACATTCACGGGTTGGTCTACGAAGGCCGCGCCGAGGACATGAACCCCCAGAAAGCCGCATTTGCGCAAAAAAGCGACTTGCGGACTTTGGATGATGTGATCGACGGGGCGGACCTGTTCCTTGGCCTGAGCGGGCCAAAGGTCTTGAAGCCCGAGATGGTCGCCAAGATGGCGGACCGTCCGATCATCTTTGCACTGGCGAATCCAACGCCAGAAATTCTGCCCGAAGAGGTGCGTAAGGTTGCACCGGGCGCAATCATGGCGACCGGACGCAGCGACTTCCCCAATCAGGTCAACAACGTGCTGTGCTTCCCGTTCATCTTTCGGGGTGCGCTGGATGTTGGCGCGACCGAAATCAACGACGCCATGCAGATCGCTTGTGTGGAGGGCATTGCCAAACTGGCCCGAGCGACCACCAGCGCCGAGGCGGCCGCGGCCTATCGCGGAGAACAACTGACATTTGGCGCGGACTACCTGATCCCCAAACCGTTCGATCCGCGTCTGTCAGGCGTGGTGTCGACCGCCGTGGCTCAGGCCGCGATGGAGTCGGGCGTCGCCCTGCGGCCGGTCGAAGATCTCAAGGCTTACAAGGCCAAACTAGACGCAAGCGTCTACAAGTCGGCGCTTCTCATGCGCCCGGTGTTCGATGCTGCTGCCACCGGCGCACGCCGGATTGTCTTTGCCGAAGGTGAAGACGAACGGGTGCTACGGGCGGCGCAGGCGATCCTTGAAGAAACGACGGAAACGCCCATCCTGATTGGTCGTCCCGACGTGATCGCATCCCGCTGCGAGCGCCTGGGGTTGGAGATCCGACCCGAGCGGGACTTTACACTGGTGAACCCGGAAAACGACCCTCGCTACAGGGACTATTGGGAAACTTATCACAAGATCATGGCGCGGCGTGGTGTGACTCCGGATCTTGCGCGCGCGATCATGCGCACCAACACGACCGCCATTGGCGCGGTCATGGTCCATCGCGACGAGGCTGACAGCCTGATCTGCGGCACTTTCGGTGAATTCCGTTGGCACCTGAATTATGTAACGCAGGTTCTGGGGTCGGAAAAGAATTCGCCGCATGGCGCACTCAGCATGATGATCCTCGAAGACGGGCCTTTGTTCATCGCGGACACACATGTGCGATCGCTGCCGACGGCTGCAGAACTGGCACAGACCGCCATTGGTGCAGCACGGCATGTGCGGCGCTTTGGCCTTGCACCCAACATCGCTTTCTGTTCGCAATCCCAGTTCGGCAATCAGGACGAAGGTTCCGGTCAACGGCTGCGCGAGGCCATTGCCATGTTGGACTCCGAACCGCGCGATTTCTGCTACGAGGGAGAAATGAACGTCGATGCGGCCCTTGACCCTGAATTGCGAGAGCGTCTGTTGCCGGGCAACCGGATGCAGGGCGTGGCAAACGTGTTGATCTTTGGCCATGCCGACGCCGCGTCTGCGGTGCGCAACATTCTTAAGATGCGTGCGGGTGGGCTAGAAGTGGGGCCGATCCTGATGGGCATGGGCAATAGGGCGCACGTGGTCACCCATGGGATCACTGCGCGCGGGTTGCTGAACATGGCTGCGATTGCAGGCACCCCGGTCGCGCAATACGGGTGACGGCGCTTCGTGATTTGGGGTGACTGGAAACTCTAGGTCATCCCATCGAGAAAGGCTTGGGCCTCGGAGAGGATCGTCTGTTTGCGATCCTTATCCATCCGCTTCCAATTTGCGTAGATCGTGCCCATACGGTTATTCCCGCTGAAGCGATCCGTGTGCCTGTCCAGAAAATGCCAGTAAAGTGTATTGAACGGGCACGCGTCTTTGCCCGTCTTGTCATTCACCTTGTAGCGGCAGGATTTGCAATAATCCGACATGCGATTGATATAGGCACCAGACGAAACATAGGGTTTTGAGGCGATAATCCCACCATCGGCAAACTGGCTCATGCCCACCACGTTGGGCGCTTCGACCCATTCAAACGCGTCAATATAGACCCGCAGATACCACTCCTGCACCTCGTGCGGATTAATGCCTGCAAGCAACGCGAAGTTGCCCGTTACCATCAGACGCTGGATGTGGTGGGCATAAGCTTCGTCCGCCGTTTGCGTGATCGCCTTGGACATACAATTCATATCCGTGTCGCCGGTCCAGTAGAACTCCGGCAGCTTGCGCTGGTGGTTTAGCGCGTTGCGGCGCGGATAATCCGGGCCTTCGCGGAAATAGATGCCGCGCACATATTCGCGCCAGCCGATGATCTGACGGATGAAGCCTTCGACGGCGTTAAGCGGCGCATGTCCATCGCGATAGGCGTCTTCGGCTGCCTTGCAGACCTCCATCGGGTCGAGCAGCCCAACGTTCAGATAAGGCGAGATCAGCGCATGATAGAGGAAGCGGTTGTCGTTCATCATCGCGTCCTGAAAATCGCCAAAGCGCGGCAAAGCGTAGATGATGAAATGCGTCAGCGCGCGTCGGGCCTGAGTCTGATCGGTGGCGAACCAGAAGGGGCGCAGCCTGCCGAAAGAGTTGCCGAAGCGCGACTCGACCAAATCAAGCACCTCTTCGACCACGTCATCCGGCGTGAACTGCATCGGACCTGAAAAGGCAATGTCGTCAGGGGCCGGTTTGCGGTTCTCGGAATCGTAATTCCACTTGCCGCCTTCCGGGTCGTCGCCATCCATCAGAAGGCCGGTCTTGCGGCGCATGTCGCGGTAGAAATACTCCATCCGCAGGGTTTTGCGACCCTCAGCCCAAGCGTCAAATTCATCCTGCGTGCTGACGAACCGAGTGTCCGTTTTCATCGTCAGCTTGAGCGGCATATCTTCGAGCGCCAGAAGCAAGCGCCATTCGCCGGGTTGGGTGAAGATGACCTCAAACGCGCCGGTGTCTTCGGCGCGGCGGAGCAATTCGCCTGGGATGCTTCCGGCGTTCTCGGTGTCGTCCAGTTGTGTGTAGCGCACGTCCCAGCCAGCGTCACGCAAGCGGGTGGCGAATTTGCGCATGGCAGCAAAGATAAACGCAATCTTCTTGGGATGATGCTGAACGTATGTCGCCTCTTCGGCAACCTCGGCCATAACTATCACATCTGACGACTTTTCAGCAGCTTGCAGGGCGGACAGGTTTTCAGAAAGCTGGTCGCCCAAGACCAGAACAAGTCTGCTCACCACGGCACTTCCTTACCTTGCCAGTCAAAGAATTTGCCGGTGTCTTGGGGGGTCAAACGCTCAAGCACCGACAGCAGGTTGGCCGCCGCATCGGCGGCTGGCACCGACGGATTCTGACCAACATACTTCGCGGTGAACGGTGTTTCGACCGTGCCGGGGTGCAGCGCCACGCAAATCAGGCTTTTGTGGGTGCGTGCCAGTTCTATGGCACCACTGTGGATCATCTGGTTCAGCGCCGCCTTGGACGTGCGATAGCTGTACCAACCGCCCAAACGATTGTCGCCGATAGAGCCGACACGCGCCGAGAGGGCAGCAAAGACAGATCGCCCGTTCCGGGGGAGCAGGCGCATCGCGTGTTTCATCACCAGCGCAGGGCCAACCGCGTTGAGCTTGAATTGCTCAAGCATAGCATCGGCAGTGACATGGCGCAGCGTCTTTTCCGGCTTCGCCTCATTGATTTCCAGTGCGCCGGTGGCGACGAAAATAAGGTCGAACGGGCCACGCAATGCGGCAAACGAAGTCTTGACGCTGGCCTCGTCAGTTATGTCCAGGCCATCGCAACTACGAGACAGGCCTGTCACGACGACACCACGGGCGGTCAGTGTATTTGAAAGCGCCGTGCCAATGCCGCCGCTTGATCCAATGATAAGTGCTGTTTTCATGAACCGCCCAGCTAGGATGACGGATCAATCGGTCAACGGTGTCAGATCAAACCACGCCAGCGTAGAACAACTATAAACAGCGTGACGGCCGCCAGAAAATTGAACGCCATGCTGCCTAACATCGATAGCGCAATGCCTTTCCGCCGGTCCGCAACGTCGATGGCCTTGAGGTGCGTGGCAGCACGGTCATACGCGCTTTTGGTTGCGTTTGGGTCAAGGCGTATCGCCAGCTTGGGATTGCGGGCCATCTGCTCCGCCTCGGCGACGATGGCGATGTCATTGCGCACGCCCGAAGGTAACCTGCGGCCCGCTTTGGCAACACGCCGCGACAATGACCCCCGCTTGAGGCCAAGCCTTCTGGCCATCAAGGCGCGCAACGCATCTGCGTTAGATTTGATCATCTCCGCGTGTTCCATCAATTTAATATAAGCCTCCGCCCCCTCTTGCTCAATACGGATACGGCGCAGTATGCAGCCCAAATGCTGAACACACTGTTTACAGAATCAATCGGTGCGGCACGCCCGGTGCTTATCGTTCACGGACTTTACGGGTCGGGCCGCAACTGGGGTGTGATTGCAAAGCGGCTGTCAGATCGCGGTCCCGTGATGACCGTGGACCAGCGCAACCATGGCGACAGTTTCTGGTCGGATAGCCATTCCTATCACGATATGGCCAACGATCTGGCGGAGGTGATCGTGTCCAACAGTGGACCTATGGATGTGGTTGGGCATTCGATGGGGGGCAAGGCGGCGATGGTGCTGGCGCTGACGCGACCCGAGCTTGTTGAGCGGCTGATCGTGGCGGATATCGCGCCTGTCGCCTACACCCATACCCAGCTCCAGTTCATTAAGGCGATGCGGGCTGTCGATCTGTCCAAGGTCGAAAAACGCTCTGACGCATCCGAGCAACTGGCCGCCCATGTGGACGATCCGACGCTTCAGGCTTTCTTTACCCAATCGCTGGATGTGAAGGGCAAACGCTGGAAGCTGAACCTCGATGCGCTGGAAGCCGAAATGTCGAACATCCTTGGCTTTCCCCAAGTGGACGGCGTTTTCGAAAAGCCGACGTTTTTTCTATCTGGGGCAACTTCGGATTATGTGACGCCAGACGCACGCCCGGTGATCAAACAGTTATTTCCGATGGCGCGGTTCGCCAAGATCTCCGGCGCAGGTCACTGGCTCCACGCCGAGAAACCGCGCGAATTCGAAGCGTCTGTGCGGGCGTTTCTGGACCGGGATTAATAGCCGCGGCAAGATCGTTCGGACCGCGCGGCAAACGCCTTGTAGCGTTCCCAAAACGCGTCATCCGAGCGTGACTGCGACATCCAAGTATCATGCGCTTGCTGTGGGTCGGAAAAGAACTGTGATGCCTTGCGTTGATCCGACCCCGATAGCGATTGGTTCGCGACAGTCTGGATGCACCCGCATAACCGCGAATTCCGCGCCTTTCGATCCGACGAGAGACAAGCCCGGCTGATAGGTCCGGTTGAAAAGCGCGTGACCACGCCAGTGTCGCCTCGGTCATACCGATTGCCGCCGCCGCATCCTGCGACCAATGCGGTCACCACTAACGCTGCTAAGAATTTCATGCCGCCCGTTCTCTTTTCTCTGCTGCCGCGCCCAAGATCTTGTGCCTTGTGTCGCGGCCAACCGCCTGCTGAAAGCATGCCTGAAATGTGACCCGTTATCAAATCACCTTTTATCAAGCGAGCCTTGGCTTTCACGCCACCTTGACCAGACCCCAAAACCGCATCATATCCGGCGCATGACAGAGCTTTCGCACATCCGCAATTTCTCCATTGTTGCCCACATCGACCACGGGAAATCCACCCTGGCCGACAGGCTGATCCAGTCCACCAATACGGTGTCAGCACGGGAGATGAAGGAACAACTTCTCGACTCGATGGATATCGAGCGCGAGCGCGGCATCACGATCAAGGCCAACACGGTTCGGATCGAGTACAAGGCCGAGGATGGTGAAATTTACATCCTCAACCTGATCGACACGCCCGGACACGTGGACTTTGCCTACGAAGTGTCGCGATCGATGCGTGCTGTCGAAGGTTCTCTTCTTGTGGTGGACGCCACGCAGGGTGTGGAAGCGCAGACGCTGGCGAACGTTTATACCGCGATTGATGCGGATCACGAAATCGTGCCGGTTCTGAACAAGATCGACCTGCCTGCGTCGGAACCCGATCGGGTGAAGGAACAGATCGAAGACGTGATCGGAATCGACGCCTCGGACGCGCTTGAGATTTCTGCCAAGACCGGCGTCGGCATTCCTGCCGTGTTGGAAGCCATTGTCAAACGCCTGCCGCCGCCCCACGCTGGCGATCGGACTGCACCGCTGAAAGCAATGCTGGTGGACAGCAAATACGACCCCTATCTGGGCGTAGTGGTAATTGTGCGCGTCATCGACGGGGTTCTGACAAAGGGCCAGAGCATCAAGATGATGAAAACTGGCGGCACCTATGACATCGACCGGATCGGTGTATACCGTCCTGCGATGCAAACTGTCGATGAACTCGGACCAGGCGAAATCGGGTACATCACCGCACAGATTAAACAGGTCAGCGACACCCGCGTGGGTGACACCATCACCACCGAGAAAAAGGGCTGCGAACCCCCCCTGCCCGGTTTTAAGCCGTCAATCCCGGTGGTGTTCTGCGGCTTGTTTCCTGTCGATGCCAACGATTTCGAAGACATGCGCGACGCGATGGAGAAGCTGGCGCTGAACGACGCGTCCTTCACCTTTGAGATGGAAACTTCGGCAGCGCTCGGGTTCGGGTTCCGCTGCGGGTTTCTCGGCTTGCTGCACCTCGAGGTGATCCGCGACCGCCTGGAACGGGAATATGACATCGACCTGATCACCACGGCCCCGTCGGTGATCTATCACGTCTACACCAAAGACGGCGAGATGCAGGAATTGCACAACCCCGCCGACATGCCCGACCCGTCGACCATCGACCACATTGAAGAGCCGCGCATTAAAGCCTCGATTCTTGTGCCTGACGATTATCTGGGTGACGTGCTCAAGCTGTGTCAGGATCGTCGCGGCCTACAGCTTGACCTAACATATGTCGGCAGCCGCGCGATGGTGGTCTATGATCTGCCGCTGAACGAGGTGGTGTTCGATTTCTACGACCGCCTCAAATCGGTAACCAAAGGCTATGCCAGCTTTGACTACCAGATGATCGGTTACCGCGAGGACAACCTCGTAAAGATGCAGGTTCTGGTGAATGACGAACCCGTGGATGCACTTTCCACAATGGTTCACCGCGACCGCGCCGAAACCCGGGGTCGCGCCATGTGCGAAAAGCTCAAGGATCTGATCCCGCGCCACATGTTCAAGATTCCGATTCAGGCTGCCATCGGTGGCAAGGTGATCGCCCGCGAAACCCTGTCCGCGCTGCGCAAGGACGTGACGGCCAAGTGTTATGGCGGCGACGCCACCCGGAAGAAGAAACTTCTGGAAAAGCAGAAGGCCGGCAAGAAGAAGATGCGCCAATTCGGCAAGGTGGACATTCCGCAGGAAGCGTTCATCTCCGCATTGAAGATGGACAGCTGATCGCTACTGAGGTTGCGTGGTTGTCGCGCACCAATGGTCAACTAATTGAAATAGGGTGCGTTCAAACACGCACCCTACGCAATCTTTGGTGGTCCCTGTTTCGTGATGAGCGCCCCCCTGCGCGAGCGTTCTGATCTGCGGTAATCTGCGCCAAAACACTCCGAGCAGGATTCAAAACCATGCGCCCGATTCTTCTTGCTGCCCTTTTGGCGTCCCCTACCCTCGTGCAGGCGGATATCTGCGACTTCCGACCTAGTGTTCCCCGCCTGACATAGGATTCCCAACGCTGCTGCGTCGTGGCATGATTGGCGGATGAGACGCTCCGA
>CANNCS010000085.1 GCA_947503115.1 uncultured Marivita sp. | reverse complement strand
CCTACCGGACGTCATCACGTCAATCGGAACCAGAGATTGGGCGAAAGTGGGTCAATGATCGCAGCCCTTGGTATAACTCAGACCAACATCGGTGACCTGTTCATCGCAGGGGTCGTTCCCGGCCTCTTGGGTCTGGCGCTTTACATGATCGCGATCCGCGTCGTTGCCGCGCGTCACCCTGAACATGCGCCGCAAGGTGAACTGACGGCGTGGCCCGAGCGGATCAAGGCGCTCTCGGGCATCTGGCCATTCGTCCTGCTATTCGGCCTAATCATCGGCGGGCTTTGTGCAAAGCTGTTTACTCCGACCGAAGCCGCAGGCATGGGGGCGGGTCTTGCCATCCTGATTGCCACATTCCACGGTCGCCTGACATGGGCAGTCCTGCGCCGGGTGATCATCGATACGGCATATACCTCGGTCTCGCTTTACACGGTTCTGTTCGGAGCGCTGATGCTGTCCAAGCTGTTGACCCTATCCGGGCTTGCAGCGGGTGTACTGGCGTTGGTTCAATCGACGGGCCTTGAAGGTTACGCGCTCATCTTTGCGATCATGCTGGTCTTTCTGGTGCTCGGCTGCGTGATGGACTCGATGGCTATCATTCTGATCTTCGTACCGCTCTTTGCACCTATCGTGGTTGCCCAGGGGTTCGATCTGGTCTGGTTCGGCATCATTGTCATCGTTGTGACCGAAATCGCATTGGTGACACCACCCGTTGGAATGAACGTGTTTGTCCTTAAGGCGGTGCTGCCCGATGTGCCCGTCGTCCGCATCTTCAAAGGTTTGGTGCCGTTCATCGCGGTCGACGTACTGCGATTGGCGTTGTTGGTTGCGTTCCCGGCTATCACCCTCTGGCTAGGTACAACGGTGGGATAAAACCCGTTTCGCCCCCAATTTGGCCTGCTGTGCTTACGAGAAGAGCGCGGCAGGCTTTTTTGTTAAGCCACCCTAGGCGCTTAACTTAGGATACGTTCTTTATCCGCCAGCACAGGAACCTGCTGTGCCCAATCCGCGTAATCGCCCGTCGTTGCGCGGTGGAAAAGTTGGTCCAAAGCACCGATCGGATCATCCGGGTGGAAATCCACGCGCAAGGTCAAGGGCGGCCGCTTTGGATGCAGCACCAGTAAGGCAGCGGACAACAGACCGCGGAAATCACCGCCCGCATCGCGCGCACCGGCCAAAGCCTGAAGAAGACGGGACTCGAACCGGCCCGATGCTGCAGAAAATGCAGCCTCCATTGCGGGAAGAACGGCATTCCCACCGAGCATGTTCCCCGCGACTATCCCGTCCGAAAAGACGCGACTGCCTTTGACGTCCTGATTTTCCGCACCGGTAAAGGCAGCAGCAGCACCTGTCGGGTCAAGTGCCGAGAGCTGACGGTATTCACGTCCAGTGTCGCTGGAAACAATCTGTTGAACCGCCTGCTCTGCATTCAAGCCGCCCCGCATCTTGTTCAGAACATCATCGCCCCAGAAGGTCGAGGGTGATGCGCCCTGACTTGCAGATATGCCGGACAAGGGATCTCCTCGTAGGACCCATCCACCAACACACAGGCTTCCTGTCGCAGCAGCACCACCAATGGCGCCCGTTTCGGGATCACGTGCAAGAATCGAAAACGTCATGCTTCACCTTAAGTCTCTTGGTCCAGATTTATAATGATAAATTGATCGGTGCAAATTATCATGATAAATAGAAGGTAGAGCCATAACGGGGAGAATTGAAAATGAAGCTACTTTCCTGGAGCCGCAGAGGCCTGATCGCCGCTGCCGGTGCCGCATTGGTTGCTGGCAGCCTAGCCGCCCCTGCAATCGCCCAAACGCCACCTGACGTATTGATTGTCGGTCAAATCGCAGAGCCAAAGTCGCTCGATCCAGCAGCCGTCACTGCGGTGAACGACTTTCGAATTTTGGTGAACGTTTATGAAGGTTTGACCCGGTACAAATCTGGCACGCTCGAGGTCGAACCGGCGCTTGCGACAAGCTGGGGCATCAGCGACGATGGCACAGAATACACATTCACCTTGCGTGACGGCGTCAGCTTTCACGATGGAACCCCTTTCAACGCAGAAGCAGTGAAATTCAATTTTGAGCGGATGCTCGACGAATCGCATCCGTATCATGACACCGGTCCCTTCCCTTTGAGCTTCTTCTTCAGTGCAGTCCAATCGACAGAAGTTGTCGATGAAATGACCGTTAAATTCACACTCAACGCACCTTATGCGCCCTTTCTATCGAACCTCGCCTATCCGACTGGCCTCATGGTCTCTCCTGCCGCTGTGGCAAAGAGTGGAAAAGAATTTGGTCGTAGCCCGGTCGGCACAGGGCCTTTCAAATTTGGTGAATGGCGTTCGAACGAAGCCGTAGTGGTGGAACGCAACGATGCCTATTGGGGCGACGCTGCCGGAACGCAAGCTGTCGTCTTCCGCCCGATCACAGATGCCAACACCCGCGTCGCAGAAATGCTGGCGGGAGGCATCGATCTAATGGTCGAAGTGCCGCCGACGTCATTGGGTCAGTTCTCAGGTAACGGGTTTTCCGTCGCTGAACAGGCAGGACCACATGTCTGGTTTCTGATCCTGAACGCCAAGGAAGGCCCCTTTGCCGACAAACGCGTTCGGCAAGCGGCAAACTATGCGATCAACAAGCAAGCAATCGTGAACGACGTGCTTGAAGGAACCGCGACTGTTGCCGCTGGTCCGACACCGCCCGCATTTGCCTGGGCGTATAACGAAGAGCTTGATCCCTACCCCTACGACCCCGACAAAGCCCGCGCGTTGATCGCGGAAGCAGGGGCTGAAGGCGCGGAATTGACCTTTTTCGTGACCGAAGGTGGCTCGGGGATGCTTGACCCGGTTCCAATGGGGACGGCAATTCAGGCCGACCTTCAGGCGGTTGGTTTGAATGTGAAGATCGAAACCTATGAATGGAACACGTTTCTAGGCGAAGTGAACCCGGGTCTCGAAGGGAAGGCAGACATGGCAGAAATGGCATGGATGACCAATGACCCAGACACCCTGCCCTATCTCGCGCTGCGATCTGAAGCATGGCCTGACAAAGGTGGCTTCAACTCGGGGTACTATGCGAATCCGAAAGTTGACGATCTACTGGAATCTGCACGCACAGCAACCGACCAAGACGAACGAGCCCGCCTCTACCGCGAGATGCAAACCATTGTTCAGGATGATGCTCCATGGGTGTTCGTGGCCAACTGGAAGCAAAACGCCGTCACCAATGACCGAGTCGAGAACTTTGGTCTTGAGCCGTCGTTCCTATTGCATCTGCAAGGCGTCGTGAAAAACTGATGCTATCCGTTCCGAGGCCGGGCTTTCCGGCCTCGGACATCAGACTTCCCGGAGGCACAGCATGGGCAGCTACATCCTGAAACGGCTCGCCTCGGCCATTCCGGTTCTTCTCGGGATCACCATCATCGTATTTCTGATTATGTCGCTGATCCCCGGCGACCCGGCCACAGCAATCCTTGGATCATATGCCACACCGGAAAACGTCGAGAAACTGAACCGCGACCTGGGTCTCGATAAACCGATGGTGCAGCGATATTTCATCTGGCTGGGCAACATGCTGACCGGCGATTTTGGGCGATCTTTCTCGCTCAACCGCCCCGTACTGGATGAAATTGTTGAGCGGTTCAACGCGACGCTTGTATTGGCGGGGACCAGTTTCCTGCTTTGTGCGGTACTTGGCATTCTTGCAGGCGTTTTCTCGGCTGCGCGGCAATACGGATGGACGGACAAAGCCATCACGTTTGTCGTGCTGATCGGTATTTCAGTGCCGTCTTTCTTCCTTGGAATGATGATGATCCTCGTATTCGCTGTGAACCTGCGCTGGTTACCCGTAAGCGGCATGTACGCGATTTATGGCGGTGGCGACTTGCCCGACTTGATCAATCACTTGATCATGCCCGCTTTGGCCCTGGCCGCAGTGGCGACAGGCGTGATCGCCCGGCTCTCTCGCTCGGCCATGCTAGAAGTACTGCGGCAAGATTATATCCGAACCGCACGCGCCAAAGGCGTACCCGAACGACGGGTTATCATGGGGCATGCGCTACGTGCTGCAATGGTATCGATCATCCCAATTCTGGGCATTCAGGCTGGTTTCGTCCTGTCCGGTGCGGTCTACATCGAGATCGTCTTTCAATGGCCCGGTGTTGGCCGCATGCTGGTCGATGCGATCCTCAAGCGCGATTTGCTGCTGGTCCAAGGCGGCGTGGTGTTCGTCGCGGCGTGTTATGTGCTGTTTAACATCGCCGTGGATGTCGCACAAAGCCTGCTTGATCCAAGGATCAAGACATGACCCTGTTTCTAAATCTGGTGTTCCGCAACCGGTTGGCGGCAATGGGTGCGGTGGTTATCACGGCAATCCTGTTGCTGGCGCTGCTGACACCGATCCTGCCCATGCACGACCCCGACGTCACCGCCACCGCGGACCGGTTCAAACGCCCATTTTCCGATGGTCATATTCTGGGAACAGATCATCTTGGCCGCGACCTACTCAGCCGCTTGTTGCACGGAACGCGACTTAGCCTTGCGGTGGGGATCGCGGCGGCTCTTATTGCGGCGGCAACTGGAGCAACCATCGGCATCGTTGCCGGGTATTTCGGCGGACGCATCGACAACGTGATCATGCGGGTTGTCGATATGCTGATGGCATTTCCCTATATCCTGCTGGCACTTGCGATCGTCGCCGCGCTTGGCCCGGGGTTGATGAACGCTCTGATTGCGGTGGCCGCCGTCAATGTGCCGTTCTTTGCCAGAAACATTCGGGGTATCACGGTCGGCCTTGCCGGTCGCGAGTTTATCGAGGCAGCCACGCTTGCCGGCATGGGACATACAAAGATCATCCTCACAGAACTGTTGCCCAATGTCCTGCCGGTGATCGTCATCGCCATGTCCACCACCGTGGGATGGATGATCCTCGAAACCGCTGGCCTGAGCTTTCTTGGGCTGGGCAGCCAACCGCCGCAGGCCGATCTGGGGTCAATGCTGGGCGAAGCGCGGTCTGCCATGATCTCGCACCCACACACATCCGTTGTTCCAGGGATCATGATCTTTCTCATTGTCATGTCGATCAACCTCTTGGGTGACGGTGTGCGTGACGCACTCGATCCACGGTTGCGGTCCGGTGCTCTCAGCCGCCCTAGGGCGACAACCTTGGTTGACCGCAAAGGTCCGCTTCCTGCCCCAACCAATGACTTGCTGTCGATCCGTGATCTGGAAACGCAGTTCCATGTCGGCGCACGCACCTACAAGGCTGTCGGCGGTGTATCATTGGCGGTCAAACCCGGCGAGTGTCTTGGCGTGATCGGTGAATCCGGGTCAGGAAAATCTGTGACCGCGCTGAGTGTCATGGGGCTGGTCGCCTCACCTCCGGGAGTTATCACCTCAGGGGCCGTCTATTTTCAGGGCGAGGATCTGATTGGTGCGGCCTATGAAACCCTGCGAAAGAAACGCGGTGATCGGGTAGCGTATATCTTTCAAGATCCGCTATCCACATTGCACCCGCTTTACCGGGTTGGGCATCAATTGGCGGAAGCGATCCAATCCCACCAAAAAGTGCCCAATCACAAAGCACGCGCACGCGCCATTCAACTTCTGAAGGATGTGCGCATTCCAAATGCTGACAGCCGCATCGACGACTACCCCCACGAAATGTCCGGAGGTATGCGCCAGCGCGTTGGCATCGCGATGGCACTTGCCAATGACCCGGATGTGATCATCGCAGATGAACCAACAACCGCATTGGATGTGACAGTACAGGCGCAAATTCTGTCGCTGCTAAACGATCTGCGCCGAGATCGAGGGCTAGCGATCATCTTCATCACGCATGATTTTGGCGTGATCGCGCAGCTTTGTGATCGCGTCGCTGTAATGTATGCTGGTCGCATAGTCGAAGAAGGCCCGACACAAGCCGTTCTTGACGCCCCGGCGCATCCCTACACGAAACACCTGATCGCTTGCGTGCCGGAACTTGGACAAGGGCGGCGTGTTCTTGCGACCATCCCCGGCTTACCCCCTATGGTCGATGATCTTCCGTTGGGCTGCGCATTCGCCCCCCGCTGCTACAAGGCACAAGACAAATGCCGCGAACGCGAAATTCAACTCTTAGGAACGAAACCCCGCGCCGTACGTTGCCTCTTTCCAGAGGAGCCCGTGTGATGCTTGCTCTCAGGGTTCAAAACCTAAGTAAGACCTTCCCGTTGAAAAAACCGTTGTTTGGTGCGGCTGCCCCGGGAGTGCGCGCCGTGCGACCGACAAGCTTTGACGTGGCCAGAGGTGAAACACTTGGCGTTGTCGGTGAGTCTGGTTGCGGAAAATCTACACTGGCCCGCATGTTGGTTGGCCTTCTTGATCCAACTGAAGGCAGTATCGAAATTGAGGGCCACGCCTTGAACACCGCCGATCCGTCGGAATTCGGCAAATTGATCCAATATGTATTTCAGGATCCAAACAGTTCTTTGAACCCGCGCAAGACGATCCGTCAGATCATGGAAGCGCCGCTCAAACATCTGCACAAGATGGCCAAGCCCGAGCGCGACCAACGCATCCGGGAGATCTTTGCTTCGGTGAACCTACGCGAAAGCTTTCTTGACCGCTACCCGCACGAATTTTCGGGCGGGCAAGCACAGCGTATCGGTATCGCGCGTGCTTTGGCGGCACAGCCTCGCATTATCATTTTGGACGAACCGGTGTCCGCCTTGGATGTGTCAGTGCAAGCGCAGGTGTTGAACCTCTTGGCCGATCTCAAAGCACAGTTCGGTCTCACGTACCTGTTCATCACGCACGATCTGGCAGTGGTCGAAGCGGTCAGCGACCGGATCGTCGTGCTGTACTTCGGCACTGTGGTCGAAGTCGGACGGGCGGAAAGAATTTTTGCAAGACCCCGCCATCCCTATACCAAACTTCTCGCTGACTGTGCGCCGGTTGTTGGCCGACCTCTGACTGCGCCTGAACAAAAGGGAAGCGAGCTACCGGACCCGCTGAACCCACCACCCGGATGTGCGTTTGCCGGTCGCTGTCCGCGCACAACCGAGATATGCTGGACAACAGAGCCGGAACTGAAATCAATGGGAGAAGACCAGCTTGCCGCCTGTCACCAGCCGCTCGAAGACTGACGCCAAAGTCAGTCGTCCCGTCCAAGTCGCGGAAGCAATCAAGGATTGGGTGGTTGAGCAGGGCTTGCAAGCCGGTGACCGGCTGCCCGGCGAGACGGAGCTGATTGACCGTTTTGGCATGGCCAAAGGCACCATCCGCGAAGCCATGCGCATTCTCGAGGCTCAAGGCCTGATCAAAACCCGAACCGGTCCCGGGGGTGGCAGTTTTGTACACGAGGTTAGCCGCCAACGCGCTAAAGCTTTGTTAGGCAACTACTTTTACTTCAAAGACCTGACGATTGGCGACATCTACCAATTGCGTATATTGCTTGAACCCGAGCTTGCTGCCGCATTGGCTGGTAAGTTGTCCGAAGACGTGTTGCAGCAATTAGAAGACAACATTGCCGAATACGATCGACCAGCACAGGACATTGAAGAAGAACGCGTTCAACATGTCGCTTCGCTCAGATTTCACGCGATATTGGCAGAGCAAGCGGACAATCCAATACTCGGTTTTATTGTCGATTTCATGGTTAATCTGCTCTCTGACCTGACCGTCTATCGTCGGCTCTACTCGCCCCCCAATTTTGAGCTATGGCGGCAAGGCCATGATCACCAGAAGGCTTTGGTCAGCGCTTTGCGATACGGCGATGCCCAACGCGCCCGCGAGATCATGACCGACCACATGGAAACCGCCTGGAAGCTGATGCGGCGACAAGAGGTCGAGATGCAGAACCGCTTTATCTCTGAGTAGGTCCGCGGGGGCGACGTTTAGAATACCCAAACGTCGCCACAACGCTTACGTCCATGCGCCACTGGCAATCTGAACCCAAGTGGCGGCTGCCCCTTATGCGTCGACGTTTTCGACCACGTCCGCAAATTTGGTAAAGAAATTAGCCGCTAGCTTTTTCGCGGTGCTTTGGATCAGCCGCGAACCCAACTGTGCGAGCTTGCCACCAATTTCCGCTTTGGCATCGTATCGCAAGATGGTTTGGCCATCGACCTCTTCAAGCGTCACATCCGCGCCACCTTTGGCGTGGCCTGCCGCACCACCGTTGCCCTGCCCAGTGAGCGAAAACGCATCGGGCGCACCAGCGGTGTCCAACACCACCGCACCGCTGAATTTTGCTTTGACTGGCCCAACCTTGAGAACAACCTTGGCTTCGAGATCGGTGTCGGAGTGTTTGATCAGCTCTTCGCATCCCGGAATACACTGGCGCAGAACTTCTGGATCGTTCAGCGCGGCGTAGACTACGGATTTGGGGGCATTGATGGTGATATCATCTTTGAGTTCCATATTCTGACTCCTTTTTAGCAACAGGGAAATTTGATTTTTGCGAGTAAGTCTGCTTGTTCACGCGTCATCGGAGCAGGCGTGAGACAGCGTTTCAGCACAGCAAACAATCGGGACATGTCAGGCTCCATCCGTTTCAGTGCGCTGCTTGCGGCGGCGGACTTCGGTCAATTGTGCGAGGATCGACAGCGCGATCTCGTCCGGCGTGACCGCACCAATCGCCAAACCGGCTGGCGCCTGCACGCGGGATAGCGCGGATTGTGACACGCCTTGCGCTATCAGTTTCTCGGACAGAGTTGCAAACTTCCGGCGGCTGCCGACAAAGGCAACGAAACTAGCCTCGGCTTCAAGTGCGCGTTTAAGGCAATCAAGGTCGTTCTTGCCTTGGGTCGCAACCACGATCATTCGGGTTTCACCTTCGACCAGAGGATCGACCTGCGCATCCGCCTGACCCTGTGCGATAGACCATTGAAACTGCCCCGCCAGCCGGGACAAGGACGATGCCACCGGAGCATCTCCAAAGATCAGTAGCTCTGGCAAAGGTAGGATCAGCTCTACGAAAATATCCATTGATCCTTTCGACGGACAGCCATTGCGGGCAAAGCTGACGCCCTCAACGTCGGACCCTGGTACAATGCCTTTTTCATCCAGCAAATCCTGCGGGTGCAACGAGATGAACTGCGGCGTGCCTTCGGCCATCGCGCGCTTAGTGGCCTTGGCCAACGCCCCGCGGACACAACCACCACCGATCCAGCCTTGTAGGATCGTACCTTCGGCATCCAACAGCGCCTTTGCCCCCGGTTTGGCCGCTGTAGCACCGAGTGTTCGGATGACAGTCGCGATTGCAAAAGGTTCTCCACGCGCACGCATATCGCGGGCCACATTGGAAATTTCGACATCAGTCAGTTCTGCAGGTGTCATATCCGGATCAGCTCCTTTTCGAGCGCGGCCAGATCGGCCAACCGGTTTGCGGAGTGAAACAAATCAAGATGCGGCAAGGCGGCAGCCATGCCGCGCGCTACAGGTTCGTAACCGTCCCACCCCTTAAGAGGGTTGAGCCAGATGATCTTGCAGCCACGTTTCTTTAGGGCTGCAAGCGCCTCACCGATTAGGTCGGGTGTATCGGTATCGTAGCCGTCCGACAGGATCAGAACGACCGTGCGCCCATCTACAAAGCGGCGGGCATAGGTGCGGGTAAACTGCATCAGGGACGCGCCAATCTTGGACCCACCGCCGAACCCGTCCGCCAAAACAGACAGGCGACCAAGAGCACGAAGGGCATCGCGGTCACGTAACGCCTCGGAAATGCGCACAAGGCGGGTGTGAAACAGATATGCGTCCGCCGTATCGTCGGCACGCATCAATCCCGCGATAAAGGCCAAAAACACCTGGGCATACGTGGTCATTGAACCCGACACATCGCAAAGTGTGACAATCTTCAACGGTCGATCCGGGCGCTGCTTCTTGGGAAGGTGCAACGGCTCCCCGCCCGAGGACAGGCTTTGCCGGATCAAGCGGCGGAAATGGAGCTGGTCGCCCTTTCGCGCCGCCCGTCGCCGCCGCGAACGGCGATCCCGCAAGGCCGCTCCAAGGCGCTCGGCGATCCGCTCGGCTTCGGCGATGTCTTCGGGTTGCACAAGGGCGCGCAGGTCTTTGTTCATCTTGGATTGAATGACGCTGGCGACAAGTTTGCCTTCGCCATCCGCATCTGCTTGGCCCTCACCGCCATCCGGCGCTGTGGGTGTCCCTGCCCCACCGCTGGTGTCCGACCCTTTCGCATTACGCGAGCTGTGCACATTGTCCGAAGCTGGCGATTTGGTCGGAACCGACTTTTCAACCACACGCCCACCATTCATCCAGTAAGCGTCGAACAGCGTTCCAAACCTTTCGGCGTCTTCGACGCAGCCAGAGAACACGGCCTTCAGCGCATGACGTGCTTCGGCCGGATCGGCAGCGTTCACATGAGTCAGCGCCGCCAGTCCCAATTCTGCCTCGCCCACACCTAGCCTCAGGCCATTGTCCCGAAGATGAGACATGAACCCGGCCATCCGTGCTGTTGGGCCCGGATCACGCGCTGCAAATCGGGTGACCCGTGTCATGCCGCTTTCCCGGCCAACCGTTGTGCGATTTCTGTGGTGATGTTGTCGCGGTCGGTCTGTGTTTTTAGCAACGTCGCCAGCGTTGCCTGCAAGACAACAGGGTCTTGCGTCAGGTCCGCAATCCCAAGCCCCATTAGGGCCGATGCGAAATCCAGCATCTCGGCGATACCCGGTTTCTTTTCGAGGTCTTCCTTACGGAGCGCTTGCACAAATCCGACGATCTGCCCAGCCAGTTTGGCTTCAATACCGGCACAACGGGCCTTGAGGATCGACAGTTCCGTCGCTCGGTCCGGATAAGCCACATGGGCATAGAGGCAACGACGGCGCAGAGCATCACTCAGGTCACGAGTTCCGTTTGCTGTAAGAATGACAATGGGCCGGGATTTGGCTGTGATGGTGCCAAGTTCTGGAATGGTGATTTGAAAATCCGACAGAATTTCAAGAAGATACGCCTCGAACTCTTCGTCTGCACGGTCGATCTCGTCGATCAAGAGCACCGGCGGCGTCTCTTGGCGGATCGCCTTGAGCAAGGGGCGCTCGAGCAGGAATTCTTCCGAGAAAATCCTCTGTTCGACTTTGCGCCCTGTTTCGCCATCTTCGGCGGCGGCGCGGATAGATAACAATTGCCGTTGGTAGTTCCACTCGTAGATCGCTTGCGCTGCGTCCAACCCTTCGTAGCACTGAAGGCGGATCAGCTGGGTGTTTTGAACCGTAGACAAGACGCGGGCGACTTCGGTTTTGCCAACACCAGCCGCGCCCTCGAGCAGAAGGGGGCGGCCAAGCGACAAGGCAAGATGAATGGCCATCGCCAGATCATCGTCCGCAATATAGCCCGTTTCCGCCATAGCGGTCTGAAGCGTGATCCACTGCATGTCTTTATCCGGCAAAAAGGGGGTGGCCGAACGCGGCCACCCCGGTTCCGATCAGTCGTGAAGACCCAGACGGTTGGCGGTCTGCCAAATCCGCCAGTGGTCATGCGGCATATTGGTGTGCCGCAGGCCAAAGGCGCGGAAGGCATCCTGCACCGCATTCGAGAAACACGGGACGCCACCAACATGCGGGCTTTCGCCGACACCCTTTGCACCGATCGGGTGATGCGGGCTTGGGGTCACAGTGTGGTCGGTTTCATAGTTCGGCACTTCCCACGCCGTCGGCAGGAAGAAGTCCATCAGCGTGCCGGTCTTGACGTTGCCCAGATCGTCGTAGGCGATTTCCTGACCCAGTGCGACAGCCAGTGCTTCTGTCAAACCGCCATGCACCTGCCCTTCGATGATCATCGGATTGATCCGCGTACCGCAGTCGTCCAGCGCATAGAAGCGGCGGATTTCCGGGACACCCGTATCGACGTCAATGTCCATCACGCAGACATAGGCGCCGAACGGATAAGTCATGTTGGGCGGATCATAGTAGCTGACCGCTTCAAGACCCGGCTCCACACCCGGAATGGCTTGATTATAGGCGGCGTAGGCGATTTCCTTCATCGTCTTGAACCGCTCGGGCGCGCCTTTGACGACAAAGCGGTCGATGTCCCACTCAACGTCATCATCGTGCACTTCAAGCAGGTAAGCCGCGATCATTTGCGCCTTTGCTCGAATTTTGCGTCCGGCCATCGCGGTTGCCGCCCCGGCCACCGGTGTCGAACGAGACCCATAGGTCCCCAAGCCGTAAGGCGCTGTATCGGTGTCGCCTTCCTCGATCGTGATGCTATCGGCGGACAAGCCGATCTCGCTGGCAAGGATTTGCGCAAAGGTCGTGGCGTGGCCCTGCCCCTGCGAAATCGTTCCAAGACGCGCAATCGCTGATCCCGTCGGATGGATGCGGATTTCGCAACTGTCGAACATACCCATGCCAAGAATATCGCAGTTCTTGACCGGGCCAGCCCCAACGATCTCGGTAAAGAAGGACAAACCAACACCCATAAGAGTGCGAGTCTCACCGCGCTTGAACGCTTCGACCCGTTCGGCCTGCTCCTTGCGGAGACCTTCGTAATCGACGGTCTTAAGCGCCTTTTCCCAAGCTGTGTGGTAGTCGCCGCTGTCGTATTCCCAGCCAAGGGCCGACTGGTACGGGAACTGGTCTTTTTTGATAAAGTTGATCCGGCGTAATTCAGCCGCATCCATGTTCAACTCGATCGCCAGAACCTCGATCATCCGCTCGATGAAGTAGACCGCCTCGGTTACCCGGAAGGAACAGCGATATGACACACCACCCGGAGCTTTATTGGTATAAACGCCATCGACCGCTAGGTAGGCCACAGGTATGTCGTAAGACCCGGTGCAGATATTCATAAACCCAGCTGGGAACTTGGTTGGGTCAGCACAGGCGTCGAAACCTCCGTGGTCCGCAGTGACATGACAATGCAGACCAGTGATCTTGCCGTCCTTGGTCGCAGCGATTTTGCCGGTCATCCAGTAGTCGCGGGCAAAGGCGGTGGACATCAAGTTTTCCATCCGGTCCTCGACCCATTTTACGGGAACTCCCGTGACGATCGAGGCGACGATGGAACAGACATAGCCGGGATAAACACCCACCTTATTGCCGAAACCTCCACCGATATCGGGCGAAACAACGCGAATGTTATGCTCTTCAATACCGGACAGCAGAGATGCCACGGTGCGAACCACGTGCGGTGCCTGGAAGGTGCCGTAAAGGGTCAGCTTGCCATTGACCTTGTCCATTGACGCAACCGAGCCGCAGGTTTCCAACGGACAGGGGTGTGTACGGTGATAATACATGGTCTCTTCAGCCACGACCTCGGCGTCATCAAGCACCTGATTTGTGGTCGCCTCGTCGCCCTGTTCCCATGTGAAGATATGGTTGTGATGCTTACGCGGGCCGTGCGCACCTTCGGTTTGACCGGCCAGATCTTCGCGCAGAACCACGTCTGTCTTCAACGCCTCGAAAGGATCGACAATGACCGGAAGTTCTTCGTATTCAACTTCGACCAGTTCAACAGCATCGGCAGCAATGTAGCGATCTTTCGCAACGACGAAGGCCACTTCTTGTCCTTGAAACAGAACCTTGCCATCGGCCAGCACCATCTGCTTGTCGCCAGCCAGCGTCGGCATCCAATGCAGGTTTAACGGCGCGAGGTCTTCTGCCGTTAGAACAGCGACAACACCCGGAAGCTCCAGTGCGGCGTCCTTGTTGATCGACACGACACGGGCATGTGCATACGGAGAACGCACGAAATCCCCGTGCAGCATGCCCGGCAGTTTAATGTCGTCGACATAGTTACCCTTGCCTTGGGTGAACCGGGCATCTTCTACGCGCTTGCGCGAGCAGCCAAGCCCCTTGAGATTGGCGGACCGTTCCTCGCGGTCAGGAGTCATATCGTTCATTGCGCGGCCTCCTTGGAAGCGTTCAACTCGCTCGCTGCAGCGAGGATGGATTTCACAATGTTCTGGTAGCCGGTGCAGCGGCAGATGTTGCCAGCCATTCCGAAACGGACCTCTTCTTCGCTCGGATTCGGGTTTTCCTCGAGCAGCTTGGTTGCGCGCGTGATCATGCCCGGGGTGCAGAACCCGCACTGAAGGCCGTGATGTTCCTTGAACGCCTCTTGCAGGACATGCAGGGAATCCGGCGAACCGATGCCTTCGATGGTCGTGATCTCGGCGCCGTTGGCCTGTGCCACAAACATGGTGCAGGATTTCACCGACTTCCCGTTCAGTGTCACAGTGCACGCGCCGCAGTGCGAGGTTTCGCAACCGACATGTGGGCCTGTGATATTTAGGTTTTCGCGCAGCGCGTAGATCAGCAACTCGCGCGGTTCAGCAAGGAATTCCTTGTCTTCGCCATTCACTGTCAATTTGATGTGCATTTTTTGTGTCATGTCATCTGCTCCTTACGCGCGGTCCCAGGCGCGAGCGATCGCACGCTTGAGGATCACGCCAGCCACGTGGCGCTTAAAGGCCACCGGCCCACGGTTGTCTTCGGTCGGATCAATGTCGCCCAGCATCGCCGCAACAGCGGCAGCGAGCGCGTCCACGTTGCAATCTGTTCCCACCAGCGCATCACACGCGGCTTCGGACCAAACAGGAACATCGCTGAGGTTAGTCATCGCAACAGATGCCGATGCAACTTTGCCACCGTCTTTTGTGATTGTGACAGCCGCAGCTGCGGTTGCGTAATCTCCGATCTTGCGCTTTTGCTTTTCGTACGCGTAGCCGCTCCTTGGCGCGTCAAAGCTGACCGAGACAAGAACCTCGTCATCTTCGCGGGCTGTCATGTAAGCCGCTTCATAGTAGTCGCGCGCAGCAACCGACCGCGACCCACTCGGACCGGTCAAGTTGATCTGTGCGTCAAGGCACTGCATCAGTCCCGGCATGTCATTGCCCGGATCGCCATTGGCCACGTTCCCTCCGACAGTGCCCATGTAGCGCACCTGTGGGTCCGCGATCTGGAGCGCTGTTTCGCGCAGGATCGGGGCAACCTCGGCCAACGCCGTGTGGTTGATCAATTCATGCTGTGTGACCATCGCGCCCAGCGTCACACGCTGTCCTTCGATGGAAATGTTTTGCAATCCGCCGATGTCCTGAAGATCGATCAGATGAGGAACATCCGCCATCCGCAACTTCATCATGGGGATCAGGCTGTGTCCCCCGGCCATGACACGGGCATCATCGCCGTGTTCTGTCAAAAGGGCGATTACATCGTCCATTTTCGTGGGTCGATGATACTCGAACGCCGCTGGTATCATTGCTGGTCCTCCCCTACCGCGCTCTGATTATGTCAGCACAACGTGGTATGCAGCCGTACGCAGCCGCATCATATATTCCTTGGAAAGAGAAGGTTTCCGCACGAAATGCGAACCGATTTCACGAAATGCGAAACACTCAAACACCTAGGGAGTCGCGCACCAACTTGAGACGGGATCGACTCACCGGAACTTTGTTGACAGAGCTTGTTTCGAAGTAGCAGACGCCATTGTCTTTCATCCGCTCAAACCCCGAAACATGGTCTGGGTTGATCAAATAACTTCTGTGGGTCTTGATGAACGGCCCGGTCGACAACCGTTTTTCCGCCTCTGTGATGGACCATGCACAAAACAGGCTTTCGTCCTTGGTGTAGAGATAGGTGTAGTGCCCTTCGGCGCGAATAACGGCGACCGCGCTTGGATCGACGAACCGAGTTTGCCCATCTTTTTGATAAGGAATTTGTCGTTTAGAGGCAGGTTTGGGGGCGGTATCCACGGGCATCGCGTCTTCCGGTTCCGCAATAGTTTCTTCTTGTTTCGGCGGAGCCAAAAACGTCACACCGCTCAACAGAAACGCTCCGCACAGCACAAAGCTACTCAGCACAACGCCTATCGCCATGGCCTCATTGCTGATCAGTGGCCCGACTTCGTTTTGAGTCTCAACCGCGACAAAGCTTGTTCCCGCAATTGCCGCGAAATGCACCGAGAAAACGGCAATACCAAAAATCACTGTCCCAATGACAATATTGCGTTGGGTGCGACGACCATAGGCTACGGCGAAGGCCCCGACGCTCAGCACGCAAGACGCAACAGCGGCAAGAGCAATACCCAACGGAGTGTAGACAGCCTTGCAAAGCTGCATGGCTGACATGCCCAAATAGTGCATCGCCAGTACACCCACACCAACAATCATGCCCGCCAGTACCAAGGTCTGCGGTGTCCGTTTCCAGAAGTGTAGGATGAGCAATGCCACCCCAACTACGAGAATTGCAACGAGTGCCGACGCAAGAGTGATAACAGCGTCGTAGTAGAACAGGATCGGCAATTGCAAACCCAGCATCGCCACAAAGTGCATCGACCAGATACCGCCACCAAGAGATATGGCGGACAGCACAATCAGAACTTTTTGATAGGTCACACTGCGCGTTGACAAGCCGCGCGACAAGGATAGGCCCGTAAACCCAGCCATCATTGCGACAAAAAGAGAAGCGATCACCAACAATGGATCGTGGGAAAAGTCGAGCACTTGCATGCGACATCATTATGCCCATGCCCAACGCCTCGCAAGTTTGCTGTGGATGTGCGTACATCGAACGTAGCGATACCTTGGGCACATGATCGCAATGACGAGCGGGTCAACCGTTTTCGCAGCGCAGGTCAACCACAGCGATCAACCGATCCTGGCACCACTTGGCTGAGTAATAAGCGATGTGGGACGATTGCAGCCAGGCTGCCTAAACCTCTACCTCTAGCCTTTCTTCAAGCTGTGCCTCGAGTTGGCGGGCAAATTTTGCCGGGGCAACTGGCAATGCCCTGCCGCGCATCTGCCCCAACAACAATCGGCCGGCGGGAATGTCCTTTTCAGATATCGGACGATGCGCGACGCCATGTTGGCGCTCAGGACTTAAGCCGATCGGAATTTGAAACCCGACGGCATCTTCCTCGATCACATAGTGACGGATCAACTCAAAGGACTCGGTCTCCAAAACTGGGTCTAGCGCAAACCTGCGCCGTGCCGCGCCGATGTCCAACAGATGGCGAACGCCGTACGAAGCTGAGGGCAGGACAACCTTGCCCCGCAGACAATCGCGCAAACGAACTTCAGACTTGTTGGCAAGCGGGCTGTCGTTTCGAAACACCGCATGCACCCGTTGAGGTAATTCATACAGCACTTCGAAATCGACCATGTGCACAGGTTCGAACACAAGCGCGAGGTCGCTCTCAAAGGTCGTCAGATCACGTTCGGCCTGCACACGGTCGCGGACATGTACGGAAAACGTCACACCCGGATGCTCGGCTCGGTAAGATGCAATTTGCCGTGGTAAAAAATAGGGTATTAGCGCCTGCGAACACGCGATCGACACATGCCCACGACGTTCTCCAGTGAGGTCCGCCACCTGCGCCTGCACCCGTGCGAGGTCGCTTCTTTGCGAACGGATATGCTGCATCAAAAGTTCGCCCGCCGGATTGAGCCGCATCCCGCGAGGCAGTCTTTCGAAGATCGGACAGCCAAATTCCTCCTCAAACCCCTGAATACGACGATTGAGGGCTGACGCCGTCAGATTACTGTCTTCAGCTGCACGCCGAATAGATCCTGCGCGTACAACCGCCTCGATCAGGTCATATGTTTTCAAGTGTCTGATGTAGCGTGCCTTTTTATGAGGCGATGCAAAAATTGCATCATATTAGTTCAATTATAGCAATAGATTCGAACGTTGGCCCCTCGCACGATTAACGCAACAGCGAATCCAAAAACATCACCAATAGTGCGAGGACAATTTGATGACCGAGGTCACAACACGCCGGAACTTTTTGAAAATGGGAGCCGCAGGGGCTTCCGTCCTTCCTTTTCTCAAGGCAATGCCCGCCTCAGCACAGGGTGCCGATACAATGGTTGTCGTGGTCGGCCAGACCATCAACTCGCTAGATTTGCATCGATCTGGCACCAGCCGTGCGGCCTACCAGGTCGGCATCAATTGCTATGATCGGCTTGTGTCGTTTGGCACCAAAGAGGCCATAGGTGGCGGTTTGTCCTACGACTATTCAGTCATCGAGCCCGAGTTGGCCGAAAGCTGGACCGTATCCGATGATGGCATGACACTGACCTTCAAGCTCAAACCAGAGGCAAAATTCTGGGATGGCCGCAAAGTGACAGCGCAGGACGTGAAATGGTCGTTTGATCGCGCCGTATCAGTTGGAGGCTTCCCAACGGTCCAGATGAAAGCCGGTGGATTGGAACGCCCGGAGCAGTTCATCGCTGAGGATGACGACACGTTCGTGATCAAGCTCGACCGCCCCTCCAAACTGACCATTCCTGACCTCGCGGTTCCTGTACCATATGTCATCAATTCCGTCGAAGTTCAGGCAAATGCCGCCGCGGATGATCCTTGGGGGTTGGAATACCTTCACACCACACCGGCGGGCTCTGGCGCATTCAAGGTCACGCGATGGTCTCCGGGGGAACAACTTGTCTACGACCGGAACGACGATTGGGCTGGCGGACCGCTGCCGGCCTTGAAACGCGTCGTGATCCGCGAAGTCCCCAGCCCGGCCACCCGCCGCGCCTTGGTGGAACGGGGCGATGTACAAATGGCATTCGGAATTCCTGACAAAGATGCAGCCGAACTTGCTGACACGATTGATGTCTTCTCAACCCCTGTCGAAAACTGCATCCACTGTCTATGCCCGAACTTTTCGTTCGAGCCGTTCCAAGACGCAAATGTCCGCAAGGCCATCGCCTACGCTGTCCCGTACGAGGACATTTTCCAAACCGCCGCATTTGGTCGTGGACTGTCGCTTTATGGCGGCGAGGCCGAGATACCCGAAGGCGACATCGCGTGGCCACGCAAGACGCAATATGACACGGATCTGGACAAGGCAAAGGAACTGATGGCCGCTTCGGCCTATCCAGACGGGTTTGAGGTTCCATTGTCGATAAGCCTTGATCTGGCATCGTGGATGGAGCCGACAGCTCTTCTTGTACAGGAAGCGCTCGGCAAAATCGGCATCAAAGTCGAGATCGAAAAAATCCCTGGCGCCAACTGGCGCACAGCCGTGTTGGTTGAAAAGCGTCTTCCCCTCCATCTGGAGAATTTCGGCGGATGGCTGAACACACCGGATTACTACTTCTTCTGGGCTTACAAAGACGGGCACCTATTCAATTCATCCAACTACCGGAACGAAGAAATCGAAGAGCTTGTGGATGCGTCGCTACACATGGAAATGGACGATCCGGCCTACGCGCCGATGATCAAACGCATGTTCGACATCGCCTTGGAGGACCTGCCCCGCATCCCGTTGTACCAACCTGCTCTTAACGTGGCCGCCAATGGTGCGGAAGGCTATGAGTTCTGGTTCCACCGCCAACTTGACGTGCGTCCGATTAAGGTCACCTGAACCATGCAGGCCAGCAATACCCGCCTGCGCGCAGTTCTTCTACGCTGCGCGCAGGCAATTCCCGTCGTGATCGGGGTCGTCGTGATCAGCTTTTTACTGACACGCGCTCTACCCGGTGATCCGGCAGTGTACTTTGCAGGCGTCATGGCGGATGAAGCCTCGATCGAAGAGACCCGCGTTGCAATGGGGCTGGATAAGCCGCTACCGCAGCAATTTGTGGCTTATGTCAGCGATCTGTTGCGCGGTGATCTTGGGATGTCACTAACGTCGGGCAGACCTGTGGCGACCGATTTGGCCAATCGTCTGCCTGCTTCGCTTGAGCTGACATTAACCGCCTTGTTGCTGGCTTGCGCGATTGCAATCCCGCTTGGCGTTCTGGCGGCAACACGACCGGGAACATGGGTGGATCACCTCTGCCGCGTTGTGGTGACAGCCGGAGTGTCTTTGCCCACTTTCTTTACCGGGATCGTTTTCATTTTCGTGTTCTACTACATTTTAGGCATTGCGCCTTCACCGCTTGGCAGGTTGGATTTTATCTATCTTGATCCGGATCATATCACAGGATTTTACCTTATTGACGCGGCCTTGACGGGTGATTGGGAAACGTGGCGAGGCGCAGCCAAGCAGTTGATCCTGCCCGCGAGCACCTTGGCCCTGTTCACTTTGGCACCGATTGCGCGGATGACACGGGCGTCGATGCTGACAGCATTGTCGTCCGATTTCATCCGTACCGCCCGTGCCGCCGGGTTGTCGGGCCACAAGGTGCTTTACACCTACGCGTTTCGCAACGCCCTGCTGCCCGTGGTGACCACTCTTGGCATGGTGTTTTCGTTCGCTTTGGGCGCTAACGTATTGGTAGAAAAGGTCTTTGCCTGGCCCGGCATAGGGTCTTACGCAGTCGAGGCGCTAGTGGTGTCAGATTACGCGGCCGTTCAGGGCTTTGTCTTGGCAATGGCACTATTGTTCGTGCTTTTGAACCTAATCATTGATCTGCTTTATACGGCGATCGACCCACGCATCGGGTTTGATTCAAAATGAGCGATACACCGCAACTCCCAAACAGTGGCTGGGCGCATCTGGTCTATGTTCTACGCGCCAATCCGGTCACGCTGCTGGCTTTCGGACTGTTTGCGTTTCTCATCATCTGCGCAGTGTTTGGCCCGTCGATTGTTCCCTACGATCCATTGCAAACCAATGCAGCGGCGGCACTGCAACCGCCAAGCTGGGATCATTGGTTCGGCACGGATCAGATCGGTCGCGACGTGTTCAGTCGGGTCATCGTCGCCACGCGGCTGGACTTGTCGATCTCAATTGCAGCGGTTGCCTTGTCGTTTGTCGTCGGCTCAATCCTAGGCGGGATTGCCGGGTATTGGGGAGGTTGGCTGGACGCAGTCTTGAACCGATTTCTAGACACCATTATGGCCTTCCCGCTGTTCGTTCTGGCGATGGGTATCGTGGCCGCGCTTGGCAACACCATCGAAAACATCATCTACGCAACCGCGATCATCAACATGCCTTTTTACGCCCGGCTCGTGCGCGCTGAGGTCAATATCCGCCGCGATGCAGGTTTTGCACGCGCAGCCAAGCTATCGGGCAATTCCGATCTGCGCGTGTTGGCGTTTCATATCTTTCCAAACGCATTATACCAAGGGCTGCGATCATTGACCCACTTTCGCCCAATCTCTGGTTCCGATTGACGTGATGACGTCCGGTAGGG
>CANNCS010000084.1 GCA_947503115.1 uncultured Marivita sp. | reverse complement strand
TGTCGGAGCGTCTCATCCGCCAATCATGCCACGACGCAGCAGCGTTGGGAATCCTATGTCAGGCGGGGAACACTAGAAGTTTCTCGCGCGTTTGTGGCTACGGGTTCTTTCAGGCGAGTGTTCACCCCAACGGTTCTTGGCTATTCGCGCACGAGCCGTGTCGCGCCGACAGAGGCAGCACGAGCGAGGTTGGCATCCAACGACATCGGGATGTATTCACCGCGTCGCCAGAGTGTTCCCAAATCATCGTAATGGCGAGAGAGGAAGTGGCCGGATTGTCCAGTGGACAGGATAAACACTGAGCTGTCGGGGTCGGCAAAATCGTAAACGCCGCGATATGCTGCGCCGTGCACGTTGAGGAATGGATTGGGGCCTTCGCCAGAGCCGCGCCCGCGCATTAGGGTGTGATCGCCGCCCGAGGTGCTTTGGCGGATATTCGTGAAATAGCGCAGGATCGGAACCCCGCCCAAAACCGGGTGGTCATGCGTGGCCTGATGGACGTCGCCCCAGCGAAGCGATTCCAGCGATGTGCCCCAGGTTTCGGAGATCCAAACAAGCGCGTCGTCCAGTGCCAGACGCGCGATGTCTCTGCAGGTTTCCTCGACGGCGGATCGGATCACGTTGCACCATGCACTGGCGCCGTCGACGTCGCGGTAGACGCGTTCGATGAAAAGTGGCTCCACCCGGATGAACTCGGACGCCAGTGGGCCGAGATCATCGCGGATCAACCGTTCCTGCAAGGCCCGCAACCAAGCCGAATAGATCAGGGGCTCAGGCAGGTGTTCGTTCATTTCGCCGTTCCAGTTGGCCAACAGATCGAGCGCACGCTGGCGCAGACGCTCTGGTGTGCCTTCTGGGGCGGCTTCTCCGGTGAACCAAAGATCAGCGCCTATGAGCGGCAGCAACGCGCGGGCGGTGATCGACACGGTGTCGAGCTGTGCTTCGATAAAGCTGTCGCGCGTGTGCACCTCGCGGCCCTGCATCAGACCCTGCCAGCGCATCACACGTTGGCTGTCCCCCCAATCAAAACTGACATGCAGCGGGAAGGGACGGTCGACGGTCTTGTTGTTGGTGTTGCCGACGATGCCACCGGTCGGGTTGAGGAAGACCGGGTTCGAGTCATCGGGGAACACACCTTGCCAGCGGTTTTCGGTGCGCCATCCCAACGATGGCATTCGACCCTGACTTTGGTGCGCCGCGTCGCGCCGGGGCATGGCTCCGATTAACTTCATGGCGATGCTGTCGCCGTCGATCACCGTCAAGTTTTGTGAGGGTGCGACAAACGCTTTTGAGACTTCGAGCGCGTCGTCCACCGACGCCGCGTACATCAGCGCGATGGCGGCGGACATTGATGTGTCGCGCGGGCTGAGAGCGGTCCAGTTGAGCGATGTGACGTGATCGGGTGGAGTGATCGTCGCAAGATCGAACTGTGTGCCGGGCAGCACCGGGCCATTGTCTGTCCAGCGCAGGGTCAGCGTGACGGGGTCTGAATCCTTGATCTCGATGATGGAACGCCGGGTCACGAAGGCCTTGTAGCCGTCGGGGGTGCGGTATTGTTCACGGTTGTCGGGATTCAGTTCTTCAATGAACAGGTCTTGGTCGTCGAGGTAAGCCGAGGTCAGGCCCCATGCGATGGCGTTAGAGCGTCCAGCCATGACAGCGGGGATGCCCGGAATGGTGGCGCCGATCACGCCGCCCGAAGACAGCTGTAAACGCGCCAGATACCATGTGGCGGGAGCAGTGAACTGCAAATGCGGGTCGTTGGCCATAAGTGTTGATCCGGTCGCCGACCGGGTTTCATCGGCGGCCCATGCGTTAGAAGCCCCCGCCAGACCGCGTGACGCCACTGGCCAGAACATCGGATCGGGGCCGCCTTGGGCGAACTGGGTGCCACCAGAGGTGCCGGGGACAAGCTGGGCGTATTCTGGCAGAGCAGCGACACCTGCACCGGGGATGTCGGGTAGGATATCAGCCAGCCGATTTTCATCCGGCAGCAACAAAGACGTGCGGGCGCGCAGCACTTCTTCGCGCAGATGGCTGGAGAGTTGCAGCGCCATCAGCTTGACCAATGCCAAGGAGTCCGCTGGTTGCCACGGGGCAAGCGGTGCATTGAACACAAAGAATTCCGGTGCGCCCCGGCCCAAACTATCGCGATTTATTTCGCTGATCCGGGCGTTGACCCCAGCGGCATAGGCATCCAGTGCATCGCGCGTGCGGGCATCCTGCGCGGACACCGACTGCACGGCACGGGGGTAGATATCCAACCGCCGCAGCAGCTTGTCGGTCTCTACCGTGCGCGGGCCGAACAATTCGGACAGGCGCCCTTGTGCCGTGCGCCGCATCAAGGTCATCTGCCACAGACGGTCTTGCGCATGGGCATATCCCAGCGCGTAGAATGCGTCGCGATCTGAGCTTGCAAAGATGTGCGGTACACCGGAATTGTCGCGTAATATCTCGACATCGGCGGTCAGTCCGGACACGGCAACTGTGTTGTCGTATTCGGGAAGCGATCGCGAGGCGAGATAATACACGGTCAGGACGCCGATCGTCGCCAGAACGAGAGAAGCCGTTGTCAGCCACACCAGAGTTCTAAAGATCAGCGCCACGCGTCGTTCACCTTTCAAACTGGGTAATGGCCCCGTCATTCGGGCCGAAAACAGATACTCGCGTTGCCCTACCGAACACGCAAGCCCTTGCCAAGGGGGCGGTGCAGCGTCAGGTAAAGGCAACAGAAAATTACCACAGAAGATAGGGAGCATGCGGCATGGCGAAAGTGGCATTCTTGGGATTGGGGGTCATGGGCTACCCGATGGCGGGGCATCTGGTCAAAGCCGGACACGAGGTGACGGTCTATAACCGTACGGCAAGCAAGGCCGAGGCTTGGGCCAAGGAACATGGCGGCGCACATGCAGCGACCCCGCGTGACGCGGCAGCAGGATGTGAGTTTGTGATGTCTTGTGTCGGCAATGACGATGACCTGCGCAGCGTCTGTCTGGGGGAAGATGGGGCCTTTGCGGGAATGGCCGAGGGGAGCATCTTTGTCGATCACACCACTGTTTCGGCCAAGGTCACAAGCGAGCTTTATGACGCGGGCTCCGCGTGCGGCATCGCCTTTATCGACGCGCCGATTTCTGGCGGGCAGGCAGGGGCCGAAAACGGCGTGCTGTCGGTCATGTGTGGAGGCGATGAGGCGATCTATGCCAAGGCTGAGCCGGTGATCGACGCTTATGCCCGTATCTGCCGTCGAATTGGCGAAAGTGGAGCGGGCCAGATGACCAAGATGTGCAATCAAATCGCCATCGCCGGTTTGGTGCAGGGTTTGAGTGAGGCGCTGCATTTCGCCGAAAAGGCGGGCCTTGATGGTCGCGCGGTGGTCGAGGTGATCAGCCAAGGTGCGGCTGGATCGTGGCAGATGTCGAACCGCTATGAGACCATGATCGACGACAAGTTCGACCATGGGTTTGCCGTGGACTGGATGCGCAAGGACTTGGGCATTTGTCTGGATACAGCGGATGAGCTTGAGGCATCACTGCCGGTCACGGCATTGGTCGACCAGTTCTACAAGGATGTGCAGAAGCTTGGCGGCGGGCGCTGGGATACGTCGAGCCTGATCAAGCGCCTGCGCGCGATGGGTTGATCTGATCGGGTGGATGCGGTGAAGCATCCGCCCGTTCGATGGCGTGTCGGACGTGGAGCGAGGCGCTCAGTAGGGCGACGAGCGGCCCTTTGCCGATCCGTGATCACGGTTTTATTTCAGTATCTTGTGGCGCGCTTTTGCGATGCTATCTCAGGCTTCGACGACATTGAGTCGTTGATTGCGGCACAGTCCGCGCTGGAGAATAAACCTATCATGAAGAATGCAATTGTAACCCTTGGAACCGTGGTCGCTCTGACAGCTGGTTTGGCGCATGCGCAGGTTGCGGTGGAAGACACGGATGGCAATGGCAGCTATTCGATGGAAGAACTGATGGTCACGTATCCCGACCTAACGGAAGACGTTTTCGCGGAAGTCGATGCTGATGGCGACGGTGCTGTCAGTGCCGACGAACTGACCGCAGCACAAGATGCGCAGATCCTCGTCGCGAACTGAACGTCACACCAGTTCTTGAGCAGGGCTTCGGGAGACCGAAGCCCTTTTCTTTTGAGCGAGCTTATTCGGTGTCGGTCGCACGAAGCGATAGGATTGCAATGATCCCGATCACGCACAATCCGAGGACAACCACGTTCACAGGTCCGGTGTTCGCCACGATTACCCCGATCAACGCCCAGATGACGGTGATACCGTATTCGGGGGCCCGGTGCAGGCGGTATTGCGCCACAAGTGCCAAAACCAGTCCAAGTGACAGGGCGACGACGGCTGCCCAAGTGGCGCTCAGCACGCCGTAGCCGCCCAACAGCAGTCCAACGGACACGGACGAAGCAGCTGTGAGCCAACCCGCATAGATCGCTACGGGAGCCTGTTGGAACCACCGATCGGTGTCTCCGACGCGGAACAGGCTGAGAAGGGCCGTTCCCAGCATGGCAAGGATCAGAATGGTTGCCGCCAATGGCGAAAGGTTTGCTACCGGCAGCCACGTGGCACCGATGGCTAGGCTGATTACAAGGGGTGGGCGCATTGCGGCCCAGTCTGAATCATCGCTGCGTTTGAGCAGGCCAAAGCCCGCACCAATAATCAACCACAGGTAAATCACGCCCCAGATCGAAAACGCATAGCCGGCCGGTTGAACAGGTGGGTCGTTCTGCGGCACTGGGAATTGGTCAGGCTCGAACCCATTGAACCCTTGGGTGAACCAAGAGGACGCGGCAAAGAGGATTGCCGCGCCAAGAACCAAAGCTGCCCAAACCCGTGTCATGACTATGCCATTACCCCGTCTGCCGTGATCCGTGTCTTGCCGCCCAGCCATGGGTGCAGTGCCTCGGGTAGAGTGACCGAGCCATCGGCTTCTTGCCCATTCTCGAGAACTGCGATCAGGCAACGTCCGACTGCAAGACCCGAACCGTTGAGCGTGTGCAGGAATTCCGGTTTTCCACCACCAGCGGGCTTGAACCGCGCGTTCATGCGACGGGCCTGGAAATCCCCGCAGACCGAAACCGAGCTGATCTCGCGATAGGTGTTCTGACCGGGCAGCCAGACCTCGATGTCATGGGTGCGGCGTGCGCCGAAGCCCATATCACCGGTGCAAAGCACCACGGTGCGGTAGGGCAGACCCAGCTTTTCAAGGATGCCCTGCGCGCAACCGGTCATGCGGTCCAGCTCATCGCGGCTTTTGTCCGGGTGGGTGATCGACACCATTTCGACCTTTTCGAACTGGTGCTGACGCAACATCCCTGCGGTGTCACGCCCGGCGCTGCCTGCCTCGGAACGGAAACACTGCGTGTGCGCAACATAGCGGCGGGGCAGGTAGTCTTCGTCCACGGTCGCGCCGTTGACGATGTTCGTCAGCGGTACTTCGGCGGTCGGAACAAGCCACCAGCCATTGGTGGTCTGATAGCTGTCTTCACCGAATTTCGGAAGCTGACCTGTACCATACATCATGTCGTCCCGGACAAGGACCGGGGTCCATATTTCGGTCAGTCCGTTCTCGGTGATGTGCGTGTCCAACATGAATTGCGCCAAAGCCCGGTGTACCCGCGCCACGGCGCCCGACATCACGACAAAGCGCGAGCCGGACAATTTCGCGGCGGTTTCAAAGTCCATTCCGGGAAGAACGCCGGTGATTTCGAAATGTTCCTTGGGTTGGAAATCGAATTCGCGCGGCGTGCCCCAGCGATGCACCTCGACATTGTCGGCTTCGTCCGCACCGTTCGGGACGTCGTCGAAGGGCAGGTTGGGCAGCCCCAACAGCAATTCGGTCAGCTGTTCGTCCAATTCCTTGGCGCGGGTTTGCATGTCTGCCACAGCGGCTTTCTTTGCTGAAACCTCTTCGCGCAGCCGTTCGAAAGCGGTTTCGTCACCCGAGGCCTTGGCCTTGCCGATTTCCTTGGCGGCCTTGTTCTGATCAGCCTGTGCGGTTTCAGCTTCGAGGATCGCGGCGCGGCGGGCTTCGTCGATGCGTAGCACCTCGGACGAGACCGGCTCCAACCCACGGCGCGACAGCGCTGCGTCGAATGCAGCAGGGTTCTCGCGGATGGCTCGGATGTCATGCATGGGTCTTGTCCTTCTGACTCGCAACTATGATGGGCGGCCTTATGCACCGGAACGCGCGGCTTTGGTAGGGGGTCAGGGCCGTGGTACGCGCGACACAGGGACCGCCAGCGCACCGGCTTGTCCCATGGCGCTGATCACGCCCGCGACTTCCCACTGTGAACCGACCCGTGCCAACACCGGACCGCCAGAATTTCCAGGTGACACCTGACAGTCCAAACGCAGCAATGCCGATGTAATTTGTCCTTCGCAGTCGAACGATGCGCCCAACATATGCGGTCGCCGCGAGGAATACCCGAGGATGCCATAGGGCGCGCTGATTTCGGTTTCGACAAGGGGCAGGGGCGGGACCGTGGAGTCGCGTTCCAGAGTGAGGATGGCCACATCGAAGCGGAAATCAAGTTGGCCTTCAGCATAAGCGCGGGGATGTATCCAGATTTCATGTCCTGGCAGGCTGTCGGCAGCCGTCCCACGCAGCCAGCCCGCAACAAAGGTGAATTCATGCGGCAAAGGACCAATCCCATCGGTGCCCGCCACGCAATGCGCAGCCGTCAAAACCTTGTTCGGAGCGATCAACGTGCCTGTACACATCTCGCGCGAGCGGTAGCCGGCGGCATTGACCCGTCCCACCGCCTGCCACATTGAGTGGTCTTGTGCAGGCAGCACAGGCAAGTCCTGCGCCACAAGCGCGCTTGACCACAGAAGCAAGACAAAGTGTAGGATCGCTTTCATCCAGCATATGTAAGGCGCAATTTCCAAGGCGCTACAATGCGGCAGGTCAAACGCGACTGACATTTTCGACCCTTGGTTTGTGTCTGCGCCCACCCAGCGTCACAGACTGCCGAACCCGCCTTGCAAAGCCCGACACGGCAACATAGGTTCCGCCCAAATTTGCAGTCGGATTATGCGGGGGTGTGCCCCGCCATCTTCAAGGAGCACGCCCATGGAAGGCAACGCAATTGCCCAGTTCGTCCCTCTTATTCTGATCTTCGCGATCATGTATTTCTTGCTGATCCGTCCGCAGCAGAAAAAGATGAAAGAGCACCAGAAAATGGTCGAAGGTCTTCGCCGTGGCGATGTTGTCATCACTCAGGGTGGATTGATCGGCAAAGTTCTGAAGGTCAAGGAAAACAACGAGTTGGACATCGAAATCGCCGAAGGCGTTAAGGTTCGGGTGGTACAGAACACCATCGCGACGGTCGTGTCCAAGACTGAACCAGCCAACACCTGATCCCCTACTAATAACAGCCCGCATCGGACCGTTCGAACATGCTTCAGATCGACCTCTGGAAGCGCCTCCTGATCTGGACCACCGTTGCGGTGGGGCTTGTTCTGGCGCTGCCCAACCTGTTTTACCCGCGCGTTGAACAACATAATGACGCGGTTGCCGCGATCGAGTTGTCGGGTGAGTCTCCTGAACTTCTGGCGCAGTCGTCTGGTTGGCCGTCGTTTCTTCCTTCTGGTCTGGTGAATCTTGGTCTCGACCTACGCGGCGGGGCGCATCTTCTGGCCGAGGTACAGGTGCAGGACGTCTATGCGGCGCGGCTCGAGGCACTTTGGCCCGAAGTTCGGGATGTGTTGCGTCCCGAACGGGATACGGTCGGCACGATCCGTCTACAACCGTCCGTCGAGGGTGCATTGCGTGTCCGTATTTCGCAGCCTGAAGGCATGGAACGCGCGCTGGAGTTGGTACGCGGTTTGGCGCAACCTGTGGTTTCGGTCACTGGAGCGCTGAGTAACGATCTCGAAGTGGTGGCGGATGGCGCAGACATCGTCGTAACTCTGTCAGAGGCCGAACAGATCGCCACCGACGAACGCACGATGCAGCAGAGCCTTGAGATCATCCGCCGCCGGATCGACGAGGTTGGCACTCGCGAACCAACGATTCAACGTCAGGGAAGCGATCGAATTCTGATCCAGGTGCCTGGCATCGGATCGGCGGCCGAGTTGAAAGAGATCATCGGCACCACGGCACAACTGACCTTCCAGCCGGTTGTTGGCCGCAGCGACGACGCCAACACATCGCCGGGCGTGGGCAACGAAGTGCTACCGTCGTTGGACGAGACAGGCGTGTTCTACATCCTGGAACAGGCGCCCGTCGTGACTGGCGAAGAGTTGGTCGATGCACAACCGGCGTTCGACCAGAATGGACGTCCGGCGGTCAATTTCCGCTTCAACCCGTCCGGCGCGCGCAAGTTTGGTGACTATACCGCGGCCAATATCGGCAATCCGTTCGCCATCGTACTGGATGAAGAAGTGATCAGCGCTCCGGTGATCCAGAGCCATATCCCTGGCGGGTCTGGCATCATCACCGGCAGTTTCAGCGTTGAGGAAAGCACTCAGCTTGCCGTGCTTCTTCGGGCAGGGGCACTGCCTGCTGGTCTTGAGTTCCTCGAAGAGCGTACCATCGGTCCTGAACTTGGCCAGGACAGCATCGACGCCGGGCGCATTGCGACGCTGGTGGCATTTGCCGGTGTGTTGATCTTCATGGCCCTGAGTTATGGCCTTTTCGGGGTTTTCGCGAACATCGCGCTCATCATCAATATCGGTCTGATCTTTGGCTTGCTTAGCATGATCGGCGCGACTCTGACCCTTCCGGGGATTGCGGGGATCGTTCTCACTGTCGGTATGGCAGTTGATGCAAACGTATTGATTTTCGAACGGATACGGGAAGAGGTAAAAACCGCCAAAGGTCCGGCGCGCGCGATTGAGCTTGGATATGAAAAGGCTTTGTCGGCTATTCTTGACGCCAACATCACCACCTTCATTACGGCCGTGATCCTGTTTGTTATGGGGTCTGGTCCTGTGCGTGGCTTTGCCATCACGCTGGGGCTGGGTATCCTGACGTCGGTCTTCACCGCTATTTTTGTCACCCGGCTTCTGATCGTGATGTGGTTCGAACGCCGTCGCCCCAAGACGATCGAGGTCTGATATGCGTTTGCGACTGGTCAAAGAGAACACGAGTTTCGACTTCTTCAACCGCTGGAAGCTATGGTTCGGCATCTCCGCCATTCTGATGGTGATCTCGTTCGGTTCCTTCCTTCTTCAAGGATTGAACTACGGTATCGACTTCCGGGGTGGGACCACGATCCGAACAGAAAGCCCGCTTCCGGTGGATGTGGGTGTCTACCGTGACGCCATTGGGGCGCTGGAGTTGGGCGATATTACGATCTCTGAAGTCTTTGATCCTACCTTTGGCCCAGAGCAGAACGTCGCCATGGTGCGTATTCAGGCGCAAGACGGCGAAGAAGCAGTCAGTACAGACGTCATCGCGGCGGTCGAAGCGGCATTGGTCGAAGTGCGTCCGAACATCAAGTTTGTCTCGGTCGAATCGGTTGGCCCAAAAGTTTCGGGTGAATTGATCCAGACGGCCGCGATTGCTGTGGTTCTCGCGATTGGGGCTGTGTTGATTTACATCTGGCTACGGTTCGAATGGCAGTTTGCTTTGGGCGCGGTTCTGGCGTTGGTGCATGACGTCATCCTGACCATCGGCATTTTTTCGGAACTTCAAATCAAGTTCGATCTGGCCATTATCGCCGCGTTGCTGACGATTGTCGGCTATTCGCTAAACGATACGGTTGTGGTGTTCGACCGGGTGCGTGAGAACCTGATCAAGTACAAGAAGAAGGACCTCAAGGAGGTTCTGAACATCTCGATCAACGAGACCCTGAGCCGGACATTCATGACGTCAGCCACAACGCTTCTAGCGCTGATCGCACTGTTCGCATTGGGCGGAGACGTGATCCGTGGGTTCGTCTTTGCGATGATCTGGGGTGTCATTGTCGGTACCTATTCGTCGATCTTCGTCGCCTCGGCTATCCTGCTTTGGCTCGGTGTGAAACGCGACTGGACCAAGCCGACCGACACGACAGGAAACCAATTCGCCAACGTCGATGCCTGAGATCGTTTTGGCCTCGCTGGAGACAGCGGGGTTAGGCTGGCTTGTGCTGACCACCGTCGTGGCCGGAGTGGTTTACGGCTTTGCCGGTTTCGGAGCTGCTTTGATCTTTATGCCGGTGGCGGTGATCTTCTTGCCCCCGGCGGTGGCCATCGCGGTGTTTTCCGTCTCGGCGCTGTCGTCTTTCGTCACGGTTTTTCCACGCGCCGTCCCATTGGTCGATCGGAAAGCGGTTACTGTCCTGATCTTGAGCGCAGTCTGTGCGGCCTCACTCGGACTTTGGGTACTCCGCATGGTTGATGTGACGGCGATCCGCTGGGTGGTGGTGTTGATCTGCGCTGTGACGCTGGTGGCTCTCGTAGCTGGGTGGCGTTATGCGGTCACGCCGACGCTGGGTACCCGCATCGCCATCGGCTGCGCCACCGGGTTTGTCGGAGGTGTCAGCGGACTCTTGGGGCCGATCATGGTACTTTTCCAACTTGCCGGACGAGATGCCATCGCAACCACACGCGCGACAACCGTGGTCTTTCTGACTGCCACCAGCCTTCTGCTGCTGCCGCTGATGTACCTGCAGGGAATGTTGACTCCGACGGCCGTGACGCTGGGTGTTGTGCTGCTGGTGCCTTATGGGGCTGGATCGCTTCTGGGGCAGGCGTTGTTTACACCTCAGTGGGAACGGTTCTATCGTGCTGCGGCTTATGCCATTATCGCAGCGGCGACCCTGATGGGGCTGCCGATCTGGGACTCGCTCTAAACCAAGGAGGCGACATGCGTCTTAACGAAGTGGTCTACACCGATGCCGAACCGATTGAGGGCTACGGGCCAGGTTTTTTCCGCATCGGCGGCAAAAAACACGCGGCTCCGCTTCTCACGGGCGCAACTGGGACCATGGCTTGGGGCGGGTACGAAGATGCAGACACATTGCTGGCGCTGGCGGGAGCGGTTGATGTTCTGTTTGTCGGCACCGGCGATGACATCGCGCATATCCCGACAGCTCTGCGCGATGTGTTGGAAAGCCAAGGACTCGGTGTCGAAGTGATGAGTTCGCCCGCTGCTTGCCGAACCTACAACGTGCTTCTTTCCGAGGGGCGTAGGGTTGCCTTGGCATTACTTCCGGTGGGGCCAGGGACCTGACGCGTGGACGTATCAGCGTTTTCCGATGACGCAAAGCTTACGCATCCCCGAAATCGAAAAAGCGACACTTTCGCGCTTTTGCCTGCGACATGCTTGGTCTAAGCCGAACTCATGGTTCTGACTGTAAGTGATCTGGCTGTCACCCGAGGTGGCCTTGCCATTCTTGAGGGGGTGTCGTTCGAGGTGAACGCAGGCGAAGCGCTGGTTTTGCGTGGCCCCAATGGCATTGGCAAGACGACGCTTCTGCGCAGCGTTGCTGGCTTACAGCCACCTGAGGGCGGAACTGTCGCGGGGGCAGAAGATCAGATCGCTTATGCCGCGCATTCCGATGGTCTCAAGGCAATGTTGAGCGTCACCGAAAACCTGAAGTTCTGGGCTTCGGTCTTTGGCCTTTCGGATATTGAACCAGCATTGGTGGCCTTCGATTTGGTGGACCTTCGCAACCGGATGGCGGGGACGCTATCTGCCGGGCAAAAACGTCGACTTGGCCTTGCGCGTCTGATGGTCACGGGCCGTCCGATCTGGGTGTTGGACGAACCAACAGTGTCACTGGATGTGGCTTCGGTCGCCCTTTTCGCAGAGGCCGTGCGCGGGCACCTTCAGCAAGGCGGCAGCGCGCTGATGGCCACTCATATCGACCTTGGACTGACCGAGGCCCGCGTTCTTGATCTGACGCCATTCAAAGCCGCGCCGCGTACGCGCCAAATGGATGAGGCCTTCTTGTGAGGGCGCTTCTGGTTCGAGACCTGATGCTGGCGATACGAGCAGGGGGCGGATTCGGTCTTGGGTTGGCTTTTTTCCTTATCGTTACGGTTCTGGTGCCTTTTGGTGTCGGTCCGCAGACTGAACTGCTGTCGCGTATCGCGCCCGGCATCCTGTGGATCGGCGCGCTTTTGGCTTGCCTGCTGTCGCTAGACCGCATCCTCGCCCTCGATTGGGAGGATGGCTCTCTTGATCTGTTGGCGACGGCGCCGTTGCCGATGGAAGGTATCGTGTCGGTCAAGGCGCTGGCGCATTGGATTACTACTGGCTTGCCGCTGGTGCTGGCCGCCCCTGTTCTTGGTGTGCTGCTCAGCTTGCCGGTTCCAGCATATCAGTGGGTCGTGATCAGCCTTGCGGTTGGGACCCCGGCACTTAGTGTAATTGGTACGTTTGGTGCGGCGCTGACGGTGGGGATCAAGCGGGGCGGTTTGCTTATGTCTCTGCTGGTTCTGCCGCTTTATGTCCCGACACTGATTTTCGGAGCCGAGGTGGCGCGGCGTGGGGCCGAAGGGCTGACGGTGCAGACACCGCTGCTGCTTTTGGCTGGGATCAGCTTTGGCGTGATCGCGCTTTTGCCCTTTGCCAGTGCTGCCGTGTTGCGGATCAATCTGCGGTAACACGTCCCATGCGGTTTTTTGAATTGAAGGCGGCTGCAAAACCGCCTACGTCAAATCCATGTCATTGTGGGAATATGCAAATCCTGTGAAGTTCATCCGCACCACCGACAAGGTGTTGCCGTGGGTATGGGCGTTAACAGGTATCTGCCTTTTGACTGGATTGGTCTGGGGCTTTTTCTTTACTCCGGATGACTTTCGGCAGGGCTCGACCGTTAAGATTATCTACATTCACGTGCCTTCGGCGCTGATGGCGATCAATGCGTGGCTGATGATGCTGGTCGCATCACTGATTTGGATCGTGCGCAGGCATCACGTCTCGGCGCTTGCCGCACGCGCGGCGGCTCCGGTCGGAGCTGTCATGACCATGATCGCGCTGGCAACCGGCGCGTTTTGGGGCCAACCGATGTGGGGCACGTGGTGGGCGTGGGATCCGCGTCTGACGTCTTTCCTGATCTTGTTCCTGTTTTATCTTGGCTATATGGCCCTATGGGAAGCGATCGAAAATGATGACACAGCTGCCGACCTGACATCGATTCTGTGTTTGGTGGGGTCGGTGTTTGCGGTTCTCAGCCGCTACGCAGTAAATTTTTGGAATCAGGGCCTGCACCAAGGCGCGACTCTCAGCCTTGATAAGGAAGAAAATATCTCGGACGTGTTCTGGCTCCCGCTTCTGGTCTGCATTGCGGGATTTGTCCTGCTTTTCATCGCGCTGGTGTTTTTGCGCACCCAGACCGAAATCCGGGCCCGCCGCACAAGGGCACTTTTGGCACGCGAGGGACAGGCCTGATGCCGGAACTTGGGAAATACGCCTTCGCTGTGCTCAGTTCATATGGTGTCACCATCGTACTGCTATCGGTGATTGTACTGGCCAGTGTCCGGCGCGCGCGCAAGGTGCGGGCCGCATTGGATGAGATCGAAAGCCGGCGGGGCAGCTGATGGCGAAAATCTCTCCGCTGATGATCCTGCCGCCCGTGATTTTCGGAGCTTTTGCCGTTCTCGCTTATGTCGGTATGTTCCGCGAAGACCCACAAGGCCTGCCGTCCACCCGCGTTGGTCAGCCGGCGCCCCCGATCACCGACGTGCCGCTAACTGGGTATGCCGCCTTTGCGCCCGATATGTTGACGTCGGGTGACGTGACGTTGGTGAATTTCTGGGCAAGCTGGTGTCCGCCATGCCGCGTTGAACACCCCAAGCTTCTGGAAATGCAGTCCGAAGGGATGCAAATCATCGGTGTGAACATCCGGGATCAGGAAGGCAACGCCAGCCAGTATCTTAGTGAAGACGGTAACCCGTTCGTAGCGGTGCCGTTTGATCCAGCCGGTCGCACATCCATCGATTGGGGCGTGACCGCGCCGCCTGAAACATTCATTGTTGATGGGGATGGAACAGTTTTGTTCCGGTTCGCCGGACCTCTTGTCGGGTCTGATTACGAACAGCGGTTCGTGCCAGCGCTCGAACGGGCGCTAGCGAACTAAGACTTACGGAAATAGAGAAGGTCCCGTCTCGGGGATCCCTGCAAATACGCTTGCGCCTGCGATCAATAGCAGGGCTGCGGTTTGAATAATCGTCAAAATCTTCATCGTCCAACTCATCGGTGTGTGTTTGCCTGTGTGTGCGATAAGTGGGGCATTCTTTTGGAATTTGTAGGGTCCAAGCTGTCACATGCGACAACTTGAACCAAATTTTGAATATCTTTTTCATATTCCGGCGAAAGATCGCGCATCCTGCGCAGATGGTAGGCAGGCCGTAAAGCGACCATCCAGGGAAAGATCGGGCATTCGCAGAGTGTCGACCTGACGGGGCCACTCGGATATGGTTCGCAGTATTTATTCGCGTATTGATTGGAGAATTTTTATGTATCGTTTGTCCAGGCCGAACATGGCCGTCAATGATCCTCGCATCAGTGATGGTACACGATCTCGCAGATTTCAGATGTGGAACACATGGGACATTGCGACAACAGAGTCACCGGAACACATTGTCGAGTGGGTCGGAGAAGTTGCCCGCAGCGCGCGGGGTGGGCGGCTTAAGAACCTTGTTCTAAGCTGTCACGGGACCGCAGGTCGTTTGCAGCTTGGGCAAGGGTTCTCTGCTGAAAACGCGTATTTGTTCAATCAATGGGGTGGTCTTGTTCAAAAAGTCTGGTTGCCGGATTGTTTGGTGGCCAAAGGGCACAAAGGTCATGTTTTTTGCGCTGCAATGGCAATCGGAATTGGCGGCTATGTTGTGGCTCCAACAGAAAAACAATGCGACCGCGCCAGTGATGTACCGTATGACATGATGACCAGTTTTGAAGGTGAAATCCTGTGTTTTGGGCCAGATGGAGAGATCAGTTGGCGGGGACAAAACCCTTCCCTGCAGGTCGAAGGGGGGGCTTGCATCCCCGTTCCAGACTAAATCTGTACCCCTGAATTGAAAACGGCGCGCCTGAGGCACGCCGTTTTTTAGTCTTTACTTATAGAGAGCGGGTTTATTCCGCAGCGACTGCGTCGCGTCCTGCGAGATCGCGCAGAACATAGTGCAAGACGCCACCGTTCTCGATGTATTCGATCTCGATCCCGGTATCGATCCGGCATTTGAGCGTGATCGTCTTCTCGGTCCCGTCCGCATAGGTGATTGTGCACGGCACCTCGGCCAGCGGCGTGATGGTGTCGAGACCGTGGATCGCCACGGTTTCTTCACCGGTCAAACCCAGCGATTTGCGTGTGTCGCCGCCGGTGAATTCGAACGGGATGACACCCATGCCAACGAGGTTGGACCGGTGGATACGCTCAAAGCTTTCAGCGATCACAGCCTTGACGCCCAGCAGGGCTGTACCCTTGGCCGCCCAGTCGCGGCTAGAGCCCGCGCCGTACTGTTCGCCGCCAAAGACCACCAGCGGTGTGCCTTGCTCTTGATAGGCCATCGCAGCGTCAAAGATCGACGTTTCTTGACCGTCCGGGCCATTCGTATAGCCGCCTTCGACCCCATCGAGCATCTCGTTCTTGATGCGGATGTTGGCGAATGTGCCGCGCATCATGATCTCGTGGTTGCCACGGCGGGAACCGTACGAGTTGAATTCGCGGGGGCTGACCTGACGTTCGATCAGGTACCGACCAGCGGGCGTGCTTTCTTTGAACGATCCGGCAGGTGAGATGTGGTCGGTGGTGATCATGTCGCCCAGCAGAGCAAGCACTTTGGCACCCTCGATGTTCTCGATCTTCTTAGTTGCCATTGTGATGCCCTGGAAGTAGGGCGGATTTTGTACATAGGTCGAGGTTGGCGGCCAGTCGTAGGTCATTTCGTTAGTGGTTTCGACCGACTGCCACTTCTCATCGCCCTTGAACACGTCTGCGTATTTTGTCTGGAACGCCTCGCGGGTCACGGTCTGTTCAACCAAATCTGCGACTTCCTTGGATGTCGGCCAGATGTCCTTGAGATAGACATCGTTGCCGTCCTTGTCCTGACCCAGCGGTTCCGAAGTCAGATCAATGTTCAGAGTACCGGCCAGCGCGTACGCGACAACCAGCGGCGGCGAAGCAAGGTAGTTTGCACGCACATCGGGGCTGATCCGACCTTCGAAGTTACGGTTGCCGGACAAGACAGCAGTTGCCACCAGATCGCCTTCGGAGATCGCTGCCGAAATCTCTTTCTGGAGCGGACCAGAGTTGCCGATACAGGTGGTGCAGCCATAGCCGACAAGGTTGAAGCCGACTGCATCAAGATCTTCCTGAAGGTCCGCGGCTTCAAGATAGGCCGATACGACCTGTGAACCTGGGGCCAGAGATGTCTTAACCCACGGTTTGCGATCCAGCCCCAATGCGCGTGCTTTGCGTGCAACGAGGCCCGCACCGATCATGACATAGGGGTTCGATGTGTTGGTGCACGACGTGATCGAAGCGATCACAACCTTGCCCGATTCCATCGTGTAGTCTTCGCCGGAAACAGCCACTTCTTTGCCCATCGGGCGCTTGAAAGTGTTTTCCATCTCCTTGGCGAAAGCGGCCTTGGCGTTGTCTAATGCGACGTAATCCTGCGGACGCTTCGGGCCCGAGATGGCTGGCACGATGGTGCCCATGTCGAGGTGCAGCGTGTCTGTGTAGACAGGCGCGTAATCCGCACCGCGCCAGAAACCGTTTTCCTTGGCGTAGGCTTCGACCAGTGCGATCCGGTCCATGTCGCGGCCAGTGGTCTTGAGATAGCGCAGTGTTTCGTCGTCGATCGGGAAGAAGCCGCAGGTTGCGCCGTATTCCGGTGCCATGTTTGCGATAGTTGCGCGGTCTGCCAGCGGCAGGCTGTCGAGGCCCGCGCCGTAGAATTCCACAAACTTGCCAACCACGCCTTTTTCGCGCAGCATTTCCACGACCTTGAGTACGAGGTCGGTACCGGTGGTGCCTTCCATCATCTCGCCGGTGAGCTCAAACCCGATAACTTCGGGGATAAGCATAGAGATCGGCTGACCCAGCATTGCGGCTTCGGCCTCAATCCCGCCAACACCCCAACCAAGAACGGCAGCGCCGTTAACCATGGTTGTGTGGCTGTCAGTGCCGACCAGCGTGTCGGGGTAGGCGACCTGTTCGCCGTTCTGGTCCGCATCGGTCCAGACGGTCTGCGCCAGATATTCAAGGTTCACCTGGTGGCAGATACCGGTGCCCGGCGGCACAACGCGGAAGTTGTTGAACGCGTTTTGGCCCCACTTGAGGAAGGTGTAGCGTTCCATGTTGCGTTCGTATTCGCGGTCCACGTTCATCTGGAACGCGCGCGGGTTGCCGAATTCGTCGATCATGACCGAGTGGTCGATGACCAGATCAACCGGGTTCAGCGGGTTGATTTTTTCCGGGTCGCCACCCAGCGCCACGATTCCATCACGCATTGCGGCAAGGTCAACAACGGCGGGAACGCCGGTGAAATCCTGCATCAGAACGCGGGCAGGGCGGTAGGCGATCTCGCGGGGGTTCTGACCGCCGTTTTCGCCCCATGTGCCGAACGCCTTGATGTCGTCGACACTGACGGTCTTGCCGTCTTCGAAGCGCAGCATGTTTTCAAGCACCACCTTCAGACAGGCGGGCAGGTTGGAGAACGTTCCCAGTCCGGCTGCTTCGGCCGCAGGGATCGAGTAGTAGGCGATGGATGTGCCGTTGACCGTAAGGGTTTTACGAGTCTTGGCTGTATCCTGACCAACGATAATGGACATGACGTGGCTCCTCAGGTAGGGGAAATCGGGTCTTTGAGCTGCTCTTTGCATGATGCCAGAGAGTCGATCAAGGGGGGTGCGTCAATTTTGGTATACTATTGTGCACAATAAAACGATGCCGGGCAGATCGCGGGCTCTCGCAAAACCTTGATTGGTTATTTCAGTTCGCTATGGCTAAGTGTCGTCAGGCAGCAACAAGCATGGGACACCACTGGAATGAACAGGCTTTTGGCTTTGGTGACGGCAATGTTCGTCTGCGTGACCGCAACGGCCTCGACGGCTCAGGACTCGCCGGTCGTGGTCGAGCTGTTTACCTCGCAGGGCTGTTCGTCGTGTCCTCCAGCGGATGAAATGCTGGCCCGTCTGGGTGAGCGCGACAACATCATCGCCCTCGCGCTGCATGTGGATTACTGGGACTACATCGGCTGGAAAGACAAATTTGCCCATGCCGCCTTTACCGAACGCCAAAAAGGCTACGCTCGGAGCTTTGGCAACCGGTCGATCTACACACCGCAGATGGTGATCAACGGTGCGGCAGACGTTGTCGGCAATCGCCCCATGGATGTGACGGATATGGTCCAGGCGCACGCCGCCAAAGGCTTGCCGACTGCCCTGACGCTTAACCGATCGGGCGACCGTCTGACGATCACTGCGCCTGCTTCCCCTGACCTTGCGAACGCAGATGTGATCCTTGTGCGCTATACGCCCACCGAAACTGTAAGCATCCCGCGCGGGGAAAATGCCGGTAAGAAATTGGCCTACACCCATGTCGTCACCGAATGGTCCGACATCGGTGACTGGAACGGGCGTGCGCCCTTGTCGTCTTCGGTGACCGTGTCTGGTGCGGCCCCGATTGTCGTGTTGGTCCAGGAAAAGGGCTACGGTGCCATCTTCGCAGCGGCGCGCTTGCGCTGACGCTTGGGTTTCCAACGACGGTGAATCCAAAACCACTGGTCGGGATGCGCATGAATGCGCGCCTCGAGACGTGACGTGACCTCGCGCATCATTTCGACTGGATCGCCATGCGCGACTGGTTTTTCGAACACTGCGTTGAAACTGATCCCGTCGGCTTTGCGAATGCCAAAGAACGGCACCAGAAGAGCCCCCGTCTTGAGCGCAATATCTGCAGCAGAGGTCAGAGTTGGGGCAGGTTGTCCCATGAAGTCGATGGGCACTCCGGCGCTGTCGTAGACATCAAAAAGAAGTACGCCCATGCCGCCTTCACGGATGTGTCGGATCAACCCCATCGTGCCGCGACGCCCCTGTTCGAACACCGGGTCTGACAAGGCGTGCATGTTGGCGGCATAATGTGCGTTAAAATAAGGGTTCGACATCGGACGGTAAAGCCCGCCGATCCGATATCCCCGAGCGACAAGCGCTGCGCGGGGTGCTTCGAAGTTTCCGAAATGGCCGGTGACAAACAGCACCGGACGGCCCTCGATACGGGCCTGTTCCACGGCGGCAAGCCCATCGCCGGAAATCTCGGCCTTGGCCATTCGGCGCATCAGGCCTGTGACATCGTAATTGTCGATCATTGTGCGCCCGGCGTTGTCGGCTACCAAATCGGCCAGACGGCGTCGGTCAAGCACATCCATGTCGGGCCAGACATGTGCCAGGTTGTCCATCGCGCGGTCGCGGTACCCGGCCACAGGGGCAACCACGTTGCGGATCAACCGCCCCATCAGCCATAGACGTGCGCGCAAAGGCAGGCGCAAGGCGCACCAAATCGCACCGCGCAGCACGCGGTCTGTTATCCAGTCTTGCCAGCCACCGGGTGTGTGTTTGGGCTTCTTCGTCTTGGCCAAAAGGAAAACCTGTCATGGTGTCGGCGGGAAGCGCCTTCGAAGGCGCTTGATACGCGATTTCGAAATCGCGTGTCAAAGCCCGTTGCAACGGGCTTGCACCGCTTTTGGCAGGTGGTGCAACAGGCGGTTATGTTTTTCTGACTCGAAACACTTCTGTAAGGATCGCATTGCATCACCACCGGTGACAGCCAAGGCTAGGAGGAAGCGTACATGAACATCACTGAAAACACAGTCGCCATTGTGTCCGGAGGGGCATCCGGCCTTGGGGCCGCCGCTGCCAACGCTTTGGCCGAGGCCGGCGCAAAGCTTGTGATCCTTGATATGAATGACACTGCGGGGACCGCACGAGCAGAGGCTCTTGGCGGAAAATTTATCAAGACCGATGTCAGCGACCCCATCAGCGTCGCTGCTGCGATGGAGGCCGTGAAGGCCACATTCGGCACCGCCCACATCGCCGTGAATTGCGCGGGCATCGCGCCGGCGGCCAAGACCGTGTCGAAAGGGGCCGCCCATGATCCGAAATCCTTTATTGCCACGATCAATGTCAACCTGATCGGCACGTTCAACGTAGCTTCGCAGGCGGCCGCCATGATGGCCGAGAACGAAGCGTTTGATGCTGACGGATCGCGCGGTGTGATCGTCAACACCGCGTCTGTGGCCGCCTATGAAGGGCAGGTGGGGCAAGTGGCTTATGCCGCTTCCAAGGGCGGTGTGGTCGGCATGACACTGCCAATGGCCCGCGATCTGGCGCAATTGGGAATCCGCGTCTGTGCCGTTGCGCCGGGGCTATTCAAGACTCCGATGCTCGAAGGTTTGCCGCAAGAGGTGCAGGATTGCCTTGGCGCACAGGTGCCGTTTCCGTCACGTTTGGGTGGACCTTCGGAATATGCCCAGCTCGTGTGCCACATCGTCGAGAATCAAATGCTCAACGGCGAAGTGATCCGATTGGATGGTGCCATTCGCATGACACCGCGCTAAGTCTCTCGGGGACTAACCCCCGGAGACCTTCATGACCTTCGATGCCCTGATCGTCAGCCACGGCCAGCCCTCGGACCCAGATGTGGGCGAGGCGGAAATCGCATCCCTTGCGGCGGCTGTGGCGGCGCACCTACCCGAAGCGCGCATCGAAGGCGTGACACTGGCCGCCGAAGGCCGGATTGAGGCGCTGTCGACTGAGCGTCCCGGTGCGCTGGTGTACCCGATGTTCATGGCGGATGGCTGGTTCACGCAGGTGCAATTGCCCAAACGGCTGGCCGTGGGCGTCGGGCCGCAACTGGTGAGCTTTGGTCTCGATTGCACCTTGCCAATGCTCGCTGCCAGCTGGCTGCGGCAGGTCTGTACGGATCAGGGGTTTGAACCGTCCGATACGGATTTTGTTGTCGCAGGTCACGGGTCGGGTAAATCCCGCCGTGTATCCGAGGCCACCAGAGCCTTTGCAAACCGTGTGGCCGAAGACTTTGCTCCGAGGTCTGTTCGCTGCGGATTTGTCGAGGAAGACCCGTTACTGGCAGACGCACTGTCGGGGCTAGGGGGCAACGCTATTTGCCTGCCATTCTTTGCAGCCAAGCGCGGCCATGTTCTAGACGATTTGCCCGAGGCCGTTGTGGCGTCAGGGTTTCAAGGCGTTGTTCTTGAGCCGATCGGATTGCATTCGGATGTGTCAAAATTGATTGCAGACGCGTTGCGCTGGCGGGCGACAACACCGGATGTGAGTAAGTGTGTTTTCTGAATTTGCAGACAGAGCGCGCGAACTAAGATCAATGCCCTTCCTTGCTGCGTAGAGATAGATAGCTGTCGCACAGCAATCGGTGCTTGATCCAAGGTGCGTAGATCAGCATTATCTGATCGATATTTGGGTTTTAGCGCCCGTAAGTTTTTTGAAGTACCAAAGTTTACACACTACACGACACAGGGCGCATTTCGCCAATTTTAGGGGTGGTGCCGACCGGCGAGATGGATTCTGAACACGGAC
>CANNCS010000083.1 GCA_947503115.1 uncultured Marivita sp. | reverse complement strand
CATGGAATCAGAGCGCGGGCGAGCTGGGAACCTCAGAAATCCCTAATGAGTCAGAAGCCAGCCCCTTTGGTATAAGTTTCCCTTTAGTGTGAAGCTAGAACCAGCAGTCCAGCCATGTTCACTCAATCTGAGGCGCAAAAGTTCACTACTGATGTATTTGTCTGGCGATTTCTTGCCGCAAGTCACGAGCAACACTTCAGCTTTTTCAGAGTTTTTGGCGAGCCAATTGACGAGATCGCGTTCTGAGGAAACCTTAATCCGTTTTAGTCTGGGTACAGTCATGTCCGGCGACCCTTCCTAGCTAGCTCATCACCCCATTACACTAAAAATGCGCTTTTTTCAAAAGCAGACCTTTAGCTCGAAAAATTGAACGACAGGAAAGTCCCGCTCAGCCGCCGTTTGCCATAGTCCGGAGCGCACGGACGGTTTCCGCTCTGTTAACCGACGAACAGTCATACCCCCGCCCACGATGCGCATCGAGCGGGCAGGGTCACTCCCATGCCGCGACAGTTGAACTGACTTCTCTCAGACGCCCGCAAGGGCCGACCCTGAGAAACCGGTTTCAGAAGGCCCGAAGACGGGCACAGGTCACGGGGGCAACCCCGGCAGCATGAGAGAACGGTCAGGCCAAAGGGCGGCGCCGCTTCTTCTTCAAGATAGGTTATCCTTGGACAGTGACCCGAAGGGCACATGCCAACAACTCCTTGGGTCAAACCCGAGGAGGGCGCTCAAGCGCGCCATCGTCGCGTCCCATTGCACTTTCCTACGCATACGAACCCGAATAGGGGGCCTTTGCGCTGCCCGGAACGCCGTCGTGGGCGACTGTTCGGACCGATTGTTACGCAAAAACCTGGGCCATGCGACGCACCTCTGCACTATTGCTAAAGGTGCAAATACTGCTCCACTTTGGTTCGATTGGCACTGAAGGATGCGGCGTCGCCAGACCAAACGATCATGCCCTTTTCGATGACGTAATACTGGTCAGAAATCCGCTCCAGTTCGTCCAGATTCTTGTCGACCAGTAGGATTGACAGGCCCGTCTTTTTCAATCGATCCAGCATTGACCAGATTTCTTCACGGATGAGCGGGGCAAGCCCCTCGGTCGCTTCATCGAGCACGAGAAGGTCGGGATTTGTCATCAACGCACGCCCAATGGCCAACATTTGTTGTTCCCCGCCCGAGAGCTGGAAGCCGTAGTGGCTCTTGCGCTCTGCCAATCGCGGGAAGGCATCGAAGATACGTTCTTCTGTCCAGCCATCTACGCGCGCGCGCGCTGTGGCGCGCAGGTTTTCAACGACGCTGAGTGACGGGAAAACTTGTCGCCCTTCTGGCACAAGACCAAGCCCTGCTTGCGCGACCTTGAACGGCGGCGCGCCAGTCATTTCCTTTCCTGCAATATGGATCGTCCCATCCCGGGGCGTCAGCAGGCCCATGAGGCAGCGGATGATGGTCGTTTTGCCCATGCCGTTGCGGCCCATCAGGGTTGTCACCGCGCCCTGTTGCACGGCCATGTCGACGCCAAACAGGACTTCGGCGCGGCCATATCCTGCATGCAGGTTTTCGATCTGTGCAATGTGGCTCATGCGCCCTCCCCAAGATACGCCGCGCGGGCTTGTGGGTTTTCGCGCACCTCGGACGGCGTGCCACGGGCAACGATTTTCCCGTCTACAAGGACGGACACCTCATCGGCCAACTGAAACACCGCATCCATGTCATGTTCGACCAGCAGCATCGGAAAACTGCTTCTGAGCTCGTTCAGAAGGTCGATCAGCACCGCACTCTCGGTCTTTCCAAGACCCGCCATTGGTTCGTCCAGCAAGAGGAGCTTTGGCGATCCGGCAAGCGCAATGGCGATTTCCAAGAGTCGCAGTTCGCCGTGTGACAGGTCCGCGGCCGGGCGGTCAGCGCGATCTGACAAGCCGACGCGGCTCAGAATGGCCTGCGCCTGCTCGTTCAACGTCGCCTCACCTGCGGCGGAGGTGAAGAACCTCATGCTCGAGCCTGTTTTGGCCTGCACCGCCGTGGCGACATTTTCCAACACCGAAAAGGTCGGCAAGACTGAGGTGATTTGGAAGGTACGACCCAGCCCGGCTTGCACCCGTTCCCACACGGACAGGTGCGAGACATCCCGCCCTCCCAGCAGCACGCGCCCTGAATCCTGTCGCAGCACACCCGAGATTTGATGAATGAGCGTTGTCTTTCCCGCACCATTCGGTCCGATCACCGCATGGCATTGCCCAGGCGCGACGGAAAGCGAGATATCTTTGCTAACCTGCAAAGCGCCGAAGTTCTTGTTTAGGCTTTCAATCGCAAGCATGGCCTACGAAGCCTCGCGCGATTTGGGGTGGATCAAGTCATTCAAACCGCCTTTGGCATAGAGCACAAGGATCACCAAAAGCGGGCCGTAGATCAGCCGCCATTCGTGAAAGATGGAACTCAGGAACTCTTCCATGATGACGATGAAGAACGCGCCAAGGATGGCTCCATTGCGTGAGCCAAGTCCGCCAAGAACAACTGCCACGATTAAGTCGCCCGAACGTTGCCATGCGGCGATAGAGGGGCTGACGAACTCTGCATACTGCACAAGGAGCAAACCCGAGACACCGGCAATACAGGCGGCGATCACATATGCGATGAGTTGGTACCGTACGATGGGATAGCCCATGACCTCGGCCCGTTGCGGATTGTCACGCGCGGCCCGCAGGACCCGGCCAAAACGCGATTGGCTGATCCGCCAGACGCTGAACCATGACAGGAACAAAGCGGCCAGCACAAAGAAATAAAGGCCTTCGCCTTCCTGTACAATGTCGCTGCCAAAGAGAGTCGCAAGTGACCAGAGTGTCAGCCCATCGTCGCCACCGTAAGCCGCAAGCGAGGTCAGCGTGAAATAGATCATCTGTCCAAAAGCAAGCGTGATCATCAGGAAATATACGCCACTTGTTCGCAGCGCGAGCATTCCGGTGATGAGCGCAATCCCCCCGGTCACAGCAAGCGTGATCACCAACAGTAAGAGGATTTCCTCAATTCCGCTTTCCAGCCCGATGGCGGTGGCATAGGCGCCAACGCCGATGAATGCCGCGTGACCAAGGCTGACCATCCCGCCATGTCCAATGATGAGATCAAGCGAGATTGCCGCGATGGCCAGAAGCATTGCCTTGATTAGCAATCCGGTCAGGTACCCCGCGCCTAAAATGGGCAACAGAACCGGCATCGCCAGCAAGAGTGCGAAGATCATGCCTCCGATCAATGCACCGCGGTCCATCATGCGACCCCTTTGGCGGGCAACAGCCCCTTGGGCCGGAACACAAGGATTGCCGCCATCAGGATGTAGATCAGCATGGACGCCAGGGCAGGCCCGATCTGGTTCGCCATGGAGGCATTGAACAGCAGGCCCAGGAATTCAGTCATGAGGCTACGCCCCAGGGTGTCTATCAGCCCGACGAGGATCGCCGCGACAAAGGCCCCGCCGATAGAGCCAACGCCGCCGATGATGATTACGACAAAGGCGATGATAAGGATGTTATCCCCCATGCCGGGTTCAATAGCGAAGATGGGGGCAGCGATGACCCCCGCAAACCCCGCAAGCATGGCCCCGACGCCAAACACGATTTGGAAGAGTTGTTTGATGTTCACCCCCAGCGCCGACACCATCTCCGGTGTCGTTGACCCCGCGCGTATCAGCATCCCGGTACGCGTATAGCTGATCGTCAGAAACAGCCCCACCGCGACGACCAGTCCAACGCCGATGGTGGCAAGTCGGTAGACGGGATAGCGCAGTTGTTCGGTCAACTGGATAGAGCCGGACAGCAACTCGGGAGTGTCGATAGAAAGCGTTGCCGGACCGAACAGCACCTTGGCCAGTTCGTTCAGAAAAATAATGATCCCGAAGGTCGCAAGCACCTGATCGAGGTGCGAACGGGCATAGAGACGTCGAAACACGACGTACTCCAGTATCAGCCCGATCAGAAGCGCCGTGATCAGCGACAACAGAAGCGCAATCCAGAAGTTTCCGGTCAGCGCGGTGAAGGCAAAGATCAAGTAAGCACCGACCATGTACTGCACGCCATGAGCGAGGTTGATGAAGCCCATCACCCCAAACACAAGCGTTAGCCCCGCTGCGATCAGAAACAGCAAGAGCCCGTATTGCAGCCCATTCAGGCACAGGATCAGAAAAAGTGTGAGTGACATGGTCAGGCCTTCATGAGCCTCGGCACGATGGTGCCGAGGCTCAGTCAGATTTACATGCCGCACTCGCCAGCAAAGCTATCCGCATAGTCTTCGACAACCGTGCGCACGAAGGAAGTGTGGAACTTTCCGTCGTCCCGTTTCACCACGGTCAGCGCATGGAAGTCCTGCACAGGATAGTGGTTGTTGTTGAACGAAAAATCGCCGCGCACAGACGAGAAGTCAGCCGCTTTCAACGCAGCGCGCACGGCATCCTTGTCATCCACGGAACCGCCGGTTGCCGCCACAGCACTGTCGATCAGATTGGCGGTGTCGTAGGCCTGCATGGCATAACCACCTGGAATGTAGCCATACTTTGCTTCAAAGGCAGACACGAACGCATTGTTCGCGTCATTGTCCATATCCGGCGCCCAGTTACCCGCAGCAAGGAAACCCACCGCAGCATCTTTCTGACCCGGCAGCGTGGTTTCGTCGGTGGTGAAGACTGACATGAACTTCATGCTGTCTTTCAGGCCCGCACCATCGAACTGGCCGACAAGGCGTACGCCCATCCCGCCCGGCATGAAGGTGAACACCGCATCCGCGCCCGATGTCGACATGCGCGCCAGCTCTGCCGAAAAGTCCTGATGGCCAAGCGGCGTGAACACCTCGTCAGTGACGGCGCCTTTAAAGGTCTGGTTGAACCCTTCCACGTTATCGCGGCCCGCCTGATAGTTTGGCGCCATGACAAAAACGTTCTCAAAGCCTTCTTCATTCGCGACCATGCCGCTGACTTCAGCGTTTTGGTTGTTCTGGTAGGACGTCACGAAGAAATACGGGTTACAGTTCTTGCCCGCAAAGGTCGACGGACCAGCGTTGGGACTGATCAGGAAGGTTTCGCTTTCCACGATCGGCTTGAAAATCGCCTGGAGCATATTCGAGAAGACGGTACCGACCACAAAATCGACCTCTTCGCGATCAACAAGCGAGGTGGCCTTTAGAAGCGCCACATCAGGCTTCAATTCGTCGTCTTCAACGATAAGCTCGACCGTCTGTCCGCCCAGCTTGCCGCCTTTTTCGTCCAGCGCGAGCTGGAAGCCGTCGACGATCTGCTGGCCAAGTGCTGCGGGCGGGCCGGACAGCGTGACAACCATGCCAATCTTGAGATCGTCAGCTAGCGCAGTTGTGCCCATCAGCAGAGACAGAGCAGCAGCGCCGGTCGCTGTTTTGAATGTTGGTTTCATTTTTAGTTCTCCCAGTCGTAACATTGTTTTTTTGAACCTGTTTTTAGCATGTGCGCCCGGTTCTACCAGCGCGTCTTGGTCTGTTATCTTCGGCGTTGCATCGCAAAACCAGCCAACTTTGCATAGCCGCGAACGATGGCCTCCCGATCGTCATGGCTTAGCACGTCGTTCACGTCGTTCACGTCTTCAAAGCCTTCGGGGGCAAGTTTTTCAACCTCGTCAATCACGCGTTCTGGTCCGCCAATCCGGTTCTGGCGCACGATGTCCGCCGTTTTGGGCCGGCGGTCGCGTTCATAGCGATACAGCGCCTCTCGTGGATGGGACGCACGCGCAAAATTGTCCGCAAAGCATCGCGCATCCAGAATGGCCTGCGCCGCGCCGTTTGATCCAACCGGGTACATCGGGTGCGCAGCGTCACCCAAAAGCGTGACACGCCCGAACGTCCAGCGCGGTAGGGGATCGCGGTCTGCCATCGGATATTCAAAAATTGCATCTGTCGCGCGCACCAGCGCTTCGATGTCCATGCCCGGAATGGCAAAGCGTTTCGCATAGGGCAGTACGGTCGCAAGCGAGGCCCGCGTCGACCAGCTTTCGCGCGGCGGCGGAGACACTTTCGGATCCTTGATGCGCACGTTCACGACCCAGTTCATCAATTGCTTGCCGTCCTTCGCAGGTGCAATTGGGTAAAGAACAAATTTGCCCGCCAACCCGCCGGCAATTGCCATCGTTTCCCCGTCTTCCCAGACGGGCCAGTCGACAGCCCCCCGCCACATCACGACGCCGGGCCAGCTTGGCCGGCCTTCATTCGGGTAGAAAGCCCGTCGGCCGGCGCTATGGATGCCATCTGAGCAGACCAGGACTTCAGAGCGGAGTTGCAGCGATCCGATCCCGTCCGTCGTATCGCCAAAATGCGCGGTCACGCCCTTCTCGTCCTGGACGAACCCGCGCAAAGCGTGCCCGGTGATCACCGCCTCGGGGCCAAGGCGTTCGACAACCGCGTCAAACAGCAGCTTCTGCAAACGCCCTCGGTGGATCGAAAACTGAGGGTGTGGATGGCCCGCGTGCATGCCGCGTAGCTCGCTCCAGATTTCCTTGCCGGTGCGGCTGAGGTAGCGCAGTTCCCGCGTCCGCAGGCCAACCTGATCGAGCCGATCAAGAAGGTCGAGACCAGCAAGCTCTGCAATCGAATGGGGCAGCGTGTTGATGCCAACACCCACCTCGCGCACTTGCTTCGCCTGTTCAACGACGACGGCCTCAATTCCACGCTGATGTAACATCAGTGCGGTGGTCAATCCGCCGATTCCCGCTCCTGCTATGACAACCCGCTTCATCGGTTATTTCGACTTTCCGGGTGGCAGGAAATCAACTGCATGAGCAGCGGCGATTGAAACAACCTCTGCCGGGCTGGGCTCTGGTCCAAGGTTGTGAAGAGCCCAGAACAAGTCATAAAGAGGCCCGGTCGGCGTGACCCAGAAAAGCGTTTTGATCGTCTGATCCGACTTATTGAAGATCCCGTGCGGAATGCCTCTGGGAAGTTTGATCAGATCACCCGGTTCGCCAAAGGCCTCGACCCCGTTGAGCAGAAAATCAAACCTGCCTTCGAGGATATACAGATATTCGTCCTGGTCGGGGTGAATGTGCGGCGGAACAAAGGTTCCCGGCGGCAAAGTCGCATGCCAGGAAAAGCAATCGTCGGTCTTTGACTTCGGGACATAGGTTTGCCCGAGGATGTTCCATTCTATCGCATCCATGCCGGTGTGCGACTGGACGATCCCCGGTGACATCGTGGTCATTCGTTTCCCTTTCCTGGTTTCTTTTTTACGCAGTTTATCTGTTTAACTTCAGGCGTAAAGCCATTCAAATCGTTGGGCGTTGTGCTTGGCCGCCTGCGGCGAATTTGCCGTCATCCCTTCATCCTAGTTCCCCAATAAATGCACGGGTCAGCGGGCTGTTTGCTTCTTTCAGGCTGTCCAGAACCGTGAAGTGATTGTGTTTCCCTTCGATCACCTCGCGGATGTCTGCATCAAGCCCGTCCCACATCATGGCCAGCAGCTTTGTCTGGCGGATGAACTCGGGCAGTTCGCCACCGCCGACCCATGCGGTGACATTGGCGCGGCCATTCGGGCGCTGAAGGGCGACGCTTTCGGCGCAGGCTTCCGCCTCGTCGAGTTTCAGAAGTTCGTTCATAGCTGTCCACATCAGCGGGCGCAGGTCATGCAGACCTGATAGGGACAACACATGCTGGATCCGGTTCAGCACCGGAGTGGGCAGGGGACTGTCCGCACAGACCATGCGGGTCACAAGGTGTCCCCCGGCCGAATGCCCGGCCAGCCTGATCGGACCATCGACCTTGCCTGCAGCCAGCGCAATCGCTGCCGCCACTTGGCGGGTCATCTGTGAAATGCGCATCTCTGGGGCGAGCGTATATTGCGGAAACGCAATCGCCCAGCCGTTGGCGCGGGCACCCTCGGCCAGATCGGTCCAATGCGATTTGTCCATTCGGATCCAGAAACCGCCGTGGACAAAGACCGCCAGCCCTTTGGGCGCTTCGTCCGGCCAGACGATGTCCATCAATTCCCGGTCCGCGTCCCCGTAGCGAATGTCTTCGTCCAACTGCACACCGCTGGCGCGATAGCGCGCCGCGCGATCCGCCCAGAAAGCGGGAAGTTTTTCAGACCCGTCCACATGCGCCATGTTGGAGAAAGCATCGTCCCAATCGCGCCGTGCCATATCGCTCATATCTCCCCGGCCATGAACATCGGCCCGCCGCGCCATAGCGGGAACCCCTGACCATTGAACAGCACCACGTCAAAGTCACGACATTTCGCGGCGATCCCTTCCACAAGGATCGTGCGGCCCTCTGGGTCGAAGGGTTTTCCCTGGACCGCGTCGCGCAGTCCCTGCCTGACAGCGTGCAAAGACGCGTTCACGGGGAGGATGTCGGTGGCGACAGCCGTGATGGTACCGTCACGGGTGACTTCGACTGGCATCAACTGTCCTGCCATTCTGGCTGCACTCCCTCGGATTCGTAATGACCAGCAAAAGTTATATATTTAAAATTTTCAAGTACGAAATTTTAGGCTTGAAATATTTGGGTCTTTGAAGAATGCTGCAACCCACTTTAACGAAAGGTTGCTGATAATGCGCATTGCGTGTCTGGGTGGTGGGCCTGCCGGTCTCTACTTTGCGATCTCAATGAAGCTGCGCGATCCGGCGCATGAGATTACAGTGTTCGAGCGCAACAAGCCCGATGACACCTTTGGTTGGGGTGTCGTTCTGTCGGATGAAACGCTGGACAATCTGGCGGCCAATGATCCGAAAAGTGCCAAAGCGATCCGCGCGCATTTCGCCTATTGGGACGATGTCGCGCTGCATTATCGGGGTGAGGTTCTGACCTCTTCCGGGCATGGGTTCTGCGGGATCGGGCGCAAGCAGCTATTGATCCTGTTGCAGGGTCGCGCACGCGAATTGGGTGTGGATCTGCGCTTTGAAAACGACGTTGAAAGCGCCGAAGCCTATGCAAAAGACTACGATGTTGTGGTGGCGTGTGACGGTCTGAACTCGAAAACGCGGCTGCTCTATCAAGATACGTTCAAACCCGAGATCGATCTGAGGCACTGCCAGTTTACATGGCTTGGCACATACCAGCGGTTTGACGACGCCTTCACGTTCATTTTTGAGGAGACCGACAAAGGTTGGGTCTGGGCGCATGCCTATCAATTCGACGATAACACCGCGACCTTCATTGTCGAATGTTCGCAGGAAACCTTCGATGCCTACAGGTTTGGCGACCTGAGCCAACAAGAGAGCATCGCGATCTGCGAGGAGATATTCAAAGATCACCTTGGCGGGCACGCCTTGATGACCAACGCCAATCATATCCGCGGGTCTGCCTGGCTGCGCTTCCCGCGCGTGCTGTGCGAAAAATGGAGCCACGAGAATGTTGTGCTTTTGGGCGATGCAGCAGCGACGGCGCATTTCTCTATCGGGTCGGGGACCAAGCTGGCTATGGAATCAGCTATCGCGCTTGCGGACCTGCTGCATGGTGAGGACGACATGCAGGTTGCTTTTGACCGCTATGAAAAGGACCGCAGGCTTGAAGTGCTGCGCCTGCAATCGGCCGCGCGCAACTCGATGGAATGGTTCGAGACAGTCGAGCGGTATTTCGTGCTCGACCCGGTGCAGCTGAACTATTCGATGCTGACCCGGTCGCAACGGATCAGCCACGAGAACCTTCGTCAACGTGACGCCAAATGGCTGGAAAGCGCGGAACGGTGGTTCATGGATCAGGCGGGCGTGCCCCCCGATGCGCCCGTGCGTGCGCCGATGTTCGCACCGTTCTCGTTGCGGGGTATGGATCTGAAATCCCGCATCGTGGTGTCACCCATGGCTCAGTACAAGGCTGTGGATGGCTGTCCTACCGATTGGCATCTGATCCATTATGGCGAACGGGCCAAAGGCGGCGCGGGCCTTGTCTACACCGAAATGACCTGCGTGAGTGCCGAAGGTCGGATCACGCCGGGCTGTCCCGGCCTTTATGCGCCCGAGCATGAAGCGGCTTGGTCGCGGCTCACCAACTTCGTTCACACGCACACCGACGCCAAGATCTGCTGCCAGATCGGCCATTCCGGGCGCAAAGGCTCGACCCAGCTGGGGTGGGAGGTGATGGATGCCCCGTTGCCCGAGGGCAATTGGGACACCGTCAGTGCCTCGGCCATCCCGTGGTCCAAGAACAACGCCACCCCGCGCGAGATCACCCGCGCCGAAATGGATCACGTCCGCGATGAATTTGTCGCCGCAACCCAGATGGCGGAACGCGCAGGATTTGACATGATCGAACTGCACGCGGCGCACGGCTATCTGGTGTCGTCCTTCCTGTCGCCTGTCTCGAACGTGCGAACGGACGATTATGGTGGCTCGCTCGAGAACCGGCTGCGATGGCCTTTGGAGGTTTTTGCTGCCATGCGCGCCGCTTGGCCCGCGACGAAGCCGATGTCAGTGCGCATTTCAGCGACCGATTGGGTGGGCGAAGATGGCGTCACCCCCGACGATGCCGTTCTGATCGCAAAGGCCTTCAGTGATGCCGGGGCCGATTTGATCGACGTGTCCGCCGGACAAACGACGCCGGATGCGCAACCTGTCTATGGTCGCATGTTCCAGACGCCGTTCAGTGATCGCATCCGCAACGAAGCGGGAATCCGCACGATGGCGGTCGGCAATATCTACGAGGCGGACCACGCCAATTCGATCCTGATGGCAGGGCGCGCTGATCTGGTTGCCGTTGGTCGCCCGCATCTGGCCGATCCCTACTGGACATTGCGGGAGGGGTCCAAGATTGGCGACCGCGCAGCGCCCGATTGGCCGCAACCTTACGAGGCAGGCCGAGATCAGGCCTGGCGTCTGGCGGATCGGGAAGCAGAGATGGTGCGCGTATGAGGCGTATTCTGGTTACAGGTGGCGGTACCGGGATTGGCAAATCGATTGCCTATGCTTTCGCCGATGCCGGTGATGCAGTGACGATTACAGGGCGTCGGCCGGACGTATTGGAAGCGGCTGCCGAGGGGCGCGCGATCACACCGCGTGTCGCCGACGTGACGGACGAAGAACAGATCACAGCCCTTTTCGAAATACCCTATGATGTGGTCATCGCGAATGCGGGTGGCGGGGCGCAGGCCAAGATACGGGACCTATCGCTGGACGATTGGAATGCGGTTTTGGACGTGAACCTGACGGGCACCTTCCTTGTCTTCCGCGAAGCGCTCAGAACGATGCCCGCGGGCGGGCGATTGATCGCCATAGCCTCCACCGCCGCTCTTAAGGGCAATCCGTCGGTTCCGGCCTATGTTGCGGCCAAGCACGGCGTTTTGGGGCTGGTGCGTGCGGTTTCGCTGGATGTGGCCAAGGCAGACATCACCTGCAATGCCATCTGCCCGGGCTTCACCGACACCGATCTGGCGGACACTGCGATCACTGGCTTGATGACGCGGTTTGATGTTGACCGCGCCAAGGCCACCAAGATGGTCACATCCGCCAATCCGCAGGGTCGGTTGATCGATCCGCAAGAGATCGCGGCAACCGCGCTGTTTCTTGCGTCCGAGGGGGCAGCCTCGATTAATGGCCACGCCCTGTCCATATCCGGAGGCGAGATATGACCCTGAAACCAAAACCGGCAACGGAACTGATCTCGAAAACCCGCCTCCGCCTATGGCTGAAACTGCTCAAGCTGACGTCAGGTATCGAAGCAACGCTCCGCCGACGCCTTCGGGACGATCACGACACGACACTGCCGCGCTTTGATGTGCTGGCCGCTCTGTCGCGGTATCCCGATGGGCTCAAGATGAGTGACCTGTCAGGGTATTTGAAGGTGTCGAACGGTAACGTCACAGGCATCGTGGATCGCCTCACCGAAGAGGGGCTGACCCTGCGTGTCGCAAGTCCGGGCGACCGCCGTGCGCAGGTGGCGCGGCTTACCCCCAAGGGGCGGGCGGCATTTGATACGCTGGCCCGGCATCATGAAACTTGGGTCGATGACTTGTTAACTGGGCTGTCCGCTGACGAGGCCGAAACGCTGACCCGACTTGTTGAAAAGGCCCTCGCCGCACAGGAGCAGCCATGACGTTACCCGTTCCAAAGCATTTCCGTTGTGAAATCAGCGAGGGCATCGCGACGATTGCCCACAATCGCCCCGAGCGCAAAAACCCATTCACCTTCGACAGTTATGCCGAGATGCGCGACTGGTTCCGGGCGCTGGTCTACGCGGATGATGTTCATGCGGTGGTGATCTTGCCCAATGGCGGGAACTTTTCGTCCGGTGGGGATGTGCACGAAATCATTGGGCCGCTGACGAAAATGCCGATGAAAGAGCTTTTGGCGTTCACGCGCATGACCGGGGATCTGGTCAAGGCGATGATTCATTGTGGCAAGCCGATCATCGCGGCGGTCGATGGTGTCTGCGCGGGCGCAGGTGCGATCATGGCGATGGCCAGCGACCTGCGCATCGCGGGCCCCGATGCGAAAGTGGCGTTCCTGTTCAACCGGGTGGGGCTGGCCGGGTGCGATATGGGGGCGTGCGCGATGCTGCCTCGGATTATTGGTCAAGGCCGCGCCGCCGAACTGCTGTACACTGGGCGCACCTTGCGGGCAGAGGAAGGCGAACGCTGGGGGTTCTTCAACTCGATCAGCACTGCAGAGACACTTGAGGCGGACGCCCTTGCGCTTGCGTCGCGCATTGCTGGTGGTCCGACTTTTGCCAATTCCATGACCAAGACCATGCTGGCGCAGGAATGGAATATGAGCCTCGATCAAGCGATCGAGGCCGAGGCGCAAGCGCAGGCCATTTGTATGCAGGGCAACGACTTCCGCCGGGCCTACGATGCCTTCGTTGCGAAGGAAAAACCTGTGTTCGAGGGCAATTGATGGCGGATACAAGCTTTCTCCACTGGCCATTTTTCGGCGACGCGCATCGCGATTGGGCGGTGCGGGTAAAGGAGGTCGCCAAGTCTTTGAGCGTGGATCACAGCGACACGGATGCTGCCTGCCGTCAATTGGTAACACAGCTGGGCGAGACCGGGGTACTGGCTCCCACCTCCAGCGATGACGGCAGTTTTGACGTGCGAAAGCTCTGCCTCGCGAGAGAGATACTCGCTTACCATGACGGCTTGGCCGACTTCTCCTTTGCAATGCAGGGTCTTGGCACTGGCGCAATCACCTTGTTCGGCAGCGCTGATCAAAAGGCTGCATGGTTGCCTAAAACACGCGCGGGCACGGCCATGTCCGCTTTTGCTTTGACAGAACCCGGCTCAGGCTCGGACGTGGCGGCCAACACGATGACGGCCACGCGTGACGGTGACATGTTTGTTCTGAATGGCGAGAAGACGTGGATTTCCAACGGTGGCATTGCGGATGTCTACACGCTTTTTGCGCGTACCGGTGAAGCGCCCGGCACCAAGGGCATATCCGCCTTCGTCGTGACCCCTGACCTGCCGGGTTTTGAAGTCGTCGAGCGCTTGGAAACGATCGCGCCGCATCCGCTCGCAACCTTGCGGTTCAGCGATTGCCGCATCCCCGCCAGCGCCTTGATCGGCGCTCCGGGGCAGGGGTTCAAAATCGCCATGTCCGTTTTGGATGTTTTCCGCGCCACAGTTGCGGCGGCGGCTTTGGGCTTTGCTCGCCGCGCCCTCGACGAAGCTCTTGGGCGTGTGACGACCCGGCATGTACAGGGGGCTCCGCTTTTTGATCTGCAGATGGTGCAAGGGCACATCGCGGACATGGCGCTGGATATCGACGCCTCTGCATTGCTGATCTACCGCGCCGCCTGGACGCGCGACAGCGGTGCGCCAAGGATCACCCGCGAAGCAGCGATGGCCAAGCTTTTTGCCACAGAACGAGCGCAACAGATCATCGACAAAGCGGTGCAGCTTTTTGGTGGCGATGGTGTGCGGTCCGGCACGACTGTCGAAATGCTGTATCGTGAAATCCGGGCGCTGCGTATCTACGAAGGCGCCAGCGACGTTCAGAAAGTCATCATCGCACGCCAAGCGATGCAAACAGACGGATAGAAAGATATCACAATGGCACATGGTTTAAGCGGCGGGATCTCTGCCAATGGGGCAAGCGCAACACGCGCCGAGTTGAACAATTTGGCCCATGTCGAAAAAGCCGTGCAGGTGTCCGCCGCGCACGATGTCGAATTTCTGCCGCCCGAGGCGAACGAGTAGGAGACACTCCCATGCCTGCACTCAGCACTTCGGCCCACATTGATACGTTCGCGCGGGACAACCTGCCACCGCAAGATCAGTGGCCCGAGTTCAATCTTGGCGGATTTGAGTATCCCGAGGTGCTGAATGCAGGATACGAGCTGACAGATGCGATGGTCGCAAAGGGTTTTGGCGACCATACGGCCCTGATCGGCAATGGGCGCAGGCGGACCTATAAAGAACTTGCGGATTGGACGAACAGGTTGGCCCATGTGTTGGTCGACGATCTGGGTGTGCAGCCGGGAAACCGGATTCTGATCCGATCCGCCAATAATCCAGCGATGGTGGCGTGCTGGTTGGCGGCGACCAAGGTGGGTGCGGTTGTCGTAAACACAATGCCGATGTTGCGGGCAGGCGAATTGGAGACTTACGTCGCCAAGGCAGAGATCGGGTTTGCCTTGTGCGACAGCCGATTGATGGAAGAGATGGGCGCGTGCGCCGCCAAGTGCCCGGGCCTGCGCGTTGTGGCATTTGACGGCAGCTCGAACCACGATGCCGAGCTTGACAGGTTGGCGTTGGAAAAGCCTGTGAAATTCGACTGGGTCAGGACCGGTCGCGATGATGTGGCGCTGTTGGGGTTCACGTCCGGGTCCACCGGAGAGCCCAAGGCGACGATGCACTTCCACCGTGACCTTTTGATCATCGCGGACGGCTACGCCAAAGAGGTGTTGGGCGTCGTACCCGAAGATGTCTTTGTTGGTTCGCCACCTCTGGCCTTTACCTTCGGGCTTGGTGGGTTGGCGATCTTCCCTTTGCGCTTTGGCGCGACGGCCACGCTTTTGGAGCAGGCCACGCCGCCCAACATGATCGAGATTATCCAGAAGTACAAAGCGACCGTGTCGTTCACCGCGCCAACCGCTTACCGCGTCATGCTGAACGCGATGGAGGATGGGGCGGACCTATCCAGTTTGCGCGCGGCAGTCTCGGCAGGTGAGACCCTGCCCAAGCCGATCTATGACGCGTGGATCGACAAAACGGGCAAACCCATGCTTGACGGGATTGGCGCGACAGAGATGCTGCACATCTTCATCTCGAACCGTTTTGACGACCACCAGCCTGCGTGCACAGGCAAGCCTGTCACCGGATACGAGGCCAGAGTCATCGACGCGCAGGGCAACGAGGTGCCGGATGGCACAATTGGCCGACTTGCGGTCCGCGGACCGACCGGCTGCCGCTATCTGAACGATGATCGACAAGCGGGTTATGTCCTGGATGGGTGGAACATCACCGGGGATTCCTTCACCCGTGATGCGGATGGGTATTTCCACTTTGCCGCCCGCAACGACGACATGATTGTTTCTTCGGGGTACAACATCGCCGGTCCCGAGGTGGAGGCGGCGCTGCTTGCCCATGAGGCTGTCAGCGAATGTGGCGTCATCGGCGCACCGAACGAGGCACGCGGCCATATCGTTGAGGCGCACATCGTCTTGGCAGATGGGTTTTCGCCATCTGACGACCTGACCAAAGCCTTGCAGGACCACGTCAAGGCAATGATTGCCCCCTTTAAATATCCGCGCAGCATCGTGTATGCGGACACCTTGCCCAAGACGCAAACCGGCAAGATCCAGCGCTTCAAACTCAAGGCAGGTTAGAGCAATCGCATGACCCATAAAGTGATTCACCCTACAGGCTGGCTGCCCGCGAAGGGGTATGCCAACGGTATGCTGGCCAAAGACGGAACGTTGCAAATCGGCGGGCAAATCGGCTGGGACGCCAATAAGACATTCACCAGTGACACGTTCATCGGTCAGATGCGGCAGGCCCTGTCCAACATCCGCGAGATCGTTGAAGCGGCTGGCGGCACAGTCGAAGATGTGACCCGTTTAACTTGGTTCGTCACGGACAAGGCAGAGTATCTGGCGGCACAGTCCGAAGTTGGACAAGCCTACCGCGAGGTCTTTGGCAAACACTTCCCTGCTATGTCGATGGTCGTTGTTGCAGCCCTTATTGAGGATGAGGCGAAAGTCGAAATCGAAGCGACGGCGCATCTGTCGTGACCGTCGCTTGGTCTCGGGCAGAGCGTTTTCAGCGTTTTGGCGCGAGTGTGGGTCAAGCAATTGGGCCGCGCTTCGCAAAAGCCCTAAAAGTCTAGATCTTCTTCTTCCACCCACCATTCCCGAAGCGCTTGGCGTACATCCTCTGGCCACTTCTTGGAGGCGTGCGTGTCAAGATCGCTAGCCGCCAGTACCTGCTTGCTGGTCCAACGCAGTTCGTCCTTACATCTGATCCTATGCCGGAACGTGACCGACGAACGACCGATCCGCGTGACGGCAAGGTCAAAGATCAGCGTCTCGCCGAAAAAGGACGGTTTGGAGAAATCGCAGCTTAGATGAACCGTTGGTGTGCCCCAACGATCCTTGGTCATGATCTGGTGCCAAGGATAACCGATACGGCCCCAGAACTCTTCGTTCACGCCATTCAACATACTGAGGTAGGAAGGAAAATAGGCCGTTCCGGAAATGTCGCAGTCGCCAAAGCGCAGCTCACGCTCTGTCTGAAATACATTGCCCATACTTTGCCCTCGTCAGTTTGACAGGCAGGTTAAAATGAACGCATCCGCAAGACTACCGCAAACTGGATCAATGTGCAGGAGGGACACGTGCACCGTGCTGATCTTGGGCGGGCAGCTGGCTATTGCGACTGAATAGGTGGGTAAAAAAAACCGCCATTTGTAATAAACGTGACCGCACGCACGGTTTCCAAATTCTTAACGTGCTGCACCGCATATCCCCGCCCACGATGCGCATCGAGCGGGCAGGGTCACTCCCATGCCGCTAAAGTTGAACTGACTTCTCTCAGACGCCCGAAAGGGCCGACCCTGAGAAACCGGTTTCAGAAGGCCCGGAGACGGGCACAGGTCACGGGGGCAACCCCGGCAGAATGAGAGAACGGTCAGGCCAAAGGGCGGCGCCGCTTCTTCATTGCCCAATCCGTTATCCTCGGGCAAAGACCCGACGACCTCGGACCAATCGGATCCTCCGGGCACTCCCGAAGGGAACGTAGAGGCATGTCTGCCGTCTGCGCCCCATTGCACTTTCCCCAAACCCGTGGCCATCTGCGGCCATGAAATTTGCCAGCCGCATCACCCGACTTCCCCATGCATACGAACCCGAGCAGGGTGCCGATGTGCTGACCGCAACGCCTTGGGCGACTGGCGATGTGGCAAAGCTGATCCACGGTGCGGGTGGGTGCAGTCCCTATCTTAAATCGCTGGTCGAGAAAGAGGCAGCGTGGCTTGAAACCGCGTTGGATGATCCCGAACAGGCGCTGTTGAACGAACACGCCGACTTGCGCAGCACCGCTCCGGACGCCTTGCCGTCGCGGTTACGGCAGGCCAAGCGGCGGGTGGCTTTGCTCACCGGGTTGGCCGATCTTGCAGCGGTCTGGCCGTTGGAGATCGTCACCCAAGCCCTGACCGATTTCGCAGACCTGTCGGTGCACCTGGCCCTAAGGGCCACGACCCTGCACGAAATCAAGCGCGGCAAGCTGCCCGGCCAGACCGAAAACGACGCCGAACAAGCGGGCGGTATGGTGGCGTTGGCGATGGGCAAGATGGGCGCGGGCGAGTTGAACTACAGCTCGGATGTGGACCTGATCTGCCTCTTTGATGAAACCCGCTTTGATCCCGATGACTATCACGAGGCACGCTCGGCTTTGGTGCGGGCGACGCGCAAGATGTGCGGCATGCTGAGTGATCTGACGGGCGAAGGCTATGTGTTCCGCACCGATCTGCGGCTGCGGCCTGATCCGTCGGTCACGCCGGTCTGTCTCGCTATGGAGGCGGCAGAGCGGTATTACGAAAGCCTCGGCCGGACATGGGAACGCGCGGCCTATATCAAGGCGCGGTCTTGTGCTGGGGACATTGCAGCTGGCGAGAAGTTCCTTAAGACGCTGACGCCGTTTGTCTGGCGCAAGCATTTGGATTTCGCCGCCATCGAAGATGCGCACGACATGGTGCGCAAAATCCGCGACCACAAGGGTTTGGCCGGGCCGATCACCTTGCCGGGTCATAATATGAAGCTGGGGCGTGGTGGCATCCGCGAGATCGAGTTTTTCACCCAGACCCGTCAGATTATCGCCGGTGGTCGCGACCCTGATCTGCGGGTACGCGCGACGGTGCCGGGGCTGGCGGTTTTGGCCGAAAAGGGCTGGGTGCCACCAGACGTGGCCGAAACCTTGACCCACCATTACCGCGCTCATCGCGAGGTGGAGCACCGGGTTCAGATGTTGCGCGATGCCCAGACACATGACTTGCCGCAATCAGAAGATGGGTTCGACCGGCTGGCTGCCTTTATGGGCACCGACCGCGCAACTCTGCACAAAGACCTGCGGGCGCGGTTGGAAGACACGCATACGCTGACCGAAGGCTTCTTCGGCGGTGAGAGCACAAGCGCGCAGCGCAAAGCAGTGCCGGAAGAGTTTGAAGATTCCGAGATCGTCAACCGCTGGCGTACCTATCCGGCGCTGCGGTCGGCGCGGGGCAGTGGGATCTTCGAACGGCTCCAACCCGAAATTCTGGGCCGTTTGGCCAAGACTTCGCACCCGATGGATGCACTGTCCGCTTTTGACGGCTTCTTAAGTGGGCTGCCTGCAGGGGTGCAGGTGTTTTCATTGTTCGAAGCCAATCCGCAATTGATCGACCTGTTGATCGACATTGTCGGCGTGTCGCCGGAATTGGCGCGGTATCTGTCGCGCAATGCGTCAGTGTTCGACGCGGTGATTGGCGGGGACTTTTTCTCCGACTGGCCGGGTTGCGAGGCGTTGCAGGGGGCGCTGACTGATCTGTTGGCGCAGGAAGGCGACTACGAGAACAAGCTCAACACTGCGCGGCGTTGGGGCAAGGAATGGCATTTCCGCATTGGTGTGCATCTGTTGCGCGGGTTGATCGGGGCCGAAGAGGCGGGTACGCAATATGCCGATCTGGCCGACGCCACGCTGGGCGCACTGGCCCCCGAGGTGCAGGCAGAGTTCGCGCGCAAGCATGGGCCGTGCCCGGGTCGCGGCGCGGTGGTGGTCGGGATGGGCAGTCTTGGGTCACGGCGCTTGCATTCGCGGTCCGACCTTGACCTGATCGTGATCTATGACCCGGGCGAGGCCGAGATGTCCGAAGGTCGGCGTCCGCTTGCAACCCGACCCTATTACGCGCGGTTGACGCAGGCACTGATTACGGCGGTGACGGCACCGATGGCCGAGGGCCGGATTTACGAGATCGACATGCGGCTGCGCCCGTCGGGCAATCAGGGGCCGGTGGCGACCAGTCTGGAATCATTCCGCAGCTACCAGAAATCCGATGCTTGGGTCTGGGAGCACCTCGCGTTGACCCGCGCACGCTGCGTGGCGGGGCCGGGTGGATTGATGCAGGACGTGACCGCTGTGCAGGCCGACGTGTTGCAAGCCTCCCGCGATCGGGACGCCGTGCTGCGCGAGGTGGCGATCATGCGCAACCGCATCGCGGCCGCCAAGGGCGGTGGCGGGGTGTGGGAGGTCAAGCTGGGGCAAGGGCGGTTGCAGGACATCGAACTGGTTGCGCAGGCCGCAGCGGTGATCGCGGGCCAACCCTTGGGCACGGTGCCTGGAGCCTTGGCGCGCGGGGCTGAATGTGGTTGGCTCACGCCCGAGGATGCAGACGCCCTAAGCGACGCTTACCGACTGTGCTGGGCGCTTCAGATCGGGTCGCGGTTGATTTCCGAGTCCACACTTGCGCCGGATCAGGACAGCAGCGCCGCGTCAGAGTTCTTGTGCCGGATCACCGGCACCTCCAGTATCGAGGGGCTTCAGGACCAGTTGGAGGCACGCACCAAGCGCGCGGCCGACGTGATCAACGGCGTGTTGCCGGATGTGAAGGAAGAGGAATGAGCCATGCGCAAGGGTGACGCCACCGATCCCAAAGGGCTGATCGCGGAATCATTCAAAATCGACGGCATCACTTATGAAGAGTGCCGGTCGATTTTTCTGGATTGGGCACTTGCGGTGCCGGTGGATGCGGATAGCCCGACGCTTATTCGCGCCCTGCTGGAACGCCACCCGGTGGCGGATCATCCGATGACGCAAGTCTTGACCGAAGGGTTGAGTGCCGCCAGAGCGCCCAAACGTCGGGGCGGTTGGAAGGGACGGCGCAGTTAGCACCGTCCAAAGGTTTAAGCGGCGGCGGTGGCCTCGATCTCGAACAAGAGGCCCGGAATGGCAAGCCGGGTCACACCCAGCAAGGTCATTGGCGGGGCACAGTTGAGCGGGCCAAAGCGCATTCCAAACAGATCAAAGTTCTTGAGCGCCTCATCTATATCGGTGGCGTAGACGCCAAGTCGGATGATGTCGCTCAGCCCCATACCCGCACCAGCAAGGACGGCTTCCAGATTGTCGAGCGCAAGGCCGATTTGGCCGCGCATGTCGCCCAGATGTTGCGGTGCGCCATTGGCGTCGACAGATGTTTGTCCTGCGCAGATCATCTGGCGGGTCATGCCGTCGATTTGTTCAGCCTGATTGTAACCAAGCTTGAGGGACCAATCCCAAGGGTTGATAGCAGTGCGTTGCATGGCGAATTTCCTTTGTTGATCTGATGTGAGACTGGGATAAAAACAATTGGTGCCAAAAAATGTCACTAATTGTGCTAAGCTGAATTTATGATTGTTCGAGAAAGACAGGATGCCATCGTTCGCCAGTTGCGCCGCAATGGCAGCGCGACGGTTGATACCCTTGCGCAAGAAGTGGGGGTGTCACGACGCACCGTGCTGCGCGACATCTGCGCGCTGCGCGATCAGGGCTTTGTCATCTATTCCGAACCCGGGCCGGGCGGCGGTGTGCAGCTTGACCCGACATCGGTTCAAACCACCGCGCGGCTGTCAGTGTCCGAAGTGTTTGCACTATTGATCAGCGTGGCGGCGGTCCGTGCGGCAGGGAACCTGCCGTTTTCGCAATTGGCGGATGCGGGGTTAGCCAAGATCGAAAAGGCGTTGCCTTCGGACAAGGTGCGCGACCTGCGGCGGTTTCTGGATTGTCTGCATGTGGGGCAGCTTTCGCCATTGCAGGAATTGTCCGATCTTGGCCCGATCGACGCTAATCTGCTGGCATCCTTTGAAACGGCGTTTCTTGATGGCGTTCATTTGCGCTTTCAGTACCGCGATGCGAAAGGGCGGCAGACCGAACGCGAGGTGGAGCCGCAGGCGATGCTGATCCTGCCGCCCCTTTGGTATGTCGTGGCATGGGATCCTATGCGAGACGACTTCCGGCACTTCCGCATGGACCGGATCAGCTGCCCCGAACCCGTCGCGGGTAAAGGGTTTCGCCGTCGGCATGTTCCGTTTGATGAAGATGTGTGCCCGTACAAGGAACTGGTGGCCTGATCAGGAACGTCTGCTGGACAAATCCCCGTTGCCGTCTAACCTCTGGGCGACTCAACAGGGTAGGACGATCAGACAAATGAAAACCCCAATGAAAAACGTCGTGACTTCCGCACTTCTTCTTGCTGCCTCCTCGTCGATGGCTTTGGCTGCCGGGCATGGTTCTTGTGCCACCGGGTTGACGCTGGAAGAGAATGTCTTGACCATCGCCACAGGCAACCCGGCCTATTATACCAAAGGGGCTGGCTTCTGACTCATTAGGGATTTCTGAGGTTCCCAGCTCGCCCGCGCTCTGATTCCATGG
>CANNCS010000082.1 GCA_947503115.1 uncultured Marivita sp. | reverse complement strand
ACAATTGAGGGCATACCATTCTTCGGTAGGAAATTAGCCATCAAGAAGCAATTGAGGATCAGAGTCGCGTAGTGTGCGCATGGCGTAGCTAAATTGGCCGAAAGTGACGAAACAGGAGGCGCTGATGCGCTTTTGGAGCGAAACATTCGACGTGACGGTCAACGTGCCTGATTGGGTTGCGTTGGAACGCCATATTTCGTCCCGTTTGCGCGCGGGCGACGGATTTTCGCTGGCCACGATAAATTTGGACCATTTGGTAAAATTACGTCAGGACGTGCGTTTCCGCGAGGCTTATGCAGCGCAGGATTTGGTGGTTGCGGACGGAAATCCGATCGTATGGATGTCGAAACTTGCCGGACGCCCGGTGTCGTTGATCCCAGGGTCTGATGCCATTCTGCCGCTTGTTCGGATTGCGGCGGCGCATCGTAAGACGCTGGCGTTGGTGGGCAGCACGGATGCCACGCTGGCCGCCGCCAAAACCTATCTTGAGCGTGAAGTGCCGGGTACTCGGGTGGTGGCGACCATCGCCCCTCCGATGGGGTTCGATCCGGTTGGCGCGTCGGCAGATGCAGTGCTTGATGCGCTGCAAGAGGCCGATGCCGATATTGCCTTTCTTGCTTTGGGTGCCCCCAAGCAGGAACTTTTTGCAGCCTATGGCCGCGGCAAGCTCGCCCATGTCGGGTTCGTTTCAATAGGGGCCGGGCTGGATTTCTTTTCGGGTGCGCAAGTGCGCGCACCGGCTTGGGTTCGCGCGATTGCGATGGAATGGCTGTGGCGTGCATTGTCGCAGCCGGCCAGACTGATTCCGCGCTACGCCAAGTGTTTCCGGATCCTGCCTGTGGAACTGATCCATGCCCTAAAACTGCGTTTCGGAGGGATGCAAGGCAGGCCCGCCCGCGAAGGGAAGTGACCGTACCCGCGCTTTAACCCAGTCTGTGCACTCTGCCGCCGGCTGCGTCAGCATCGGCGTGGTCATGCGTGACAAGCAGGACGGGAAGCCCTTTGGCGCGGGCCTGATCAAACACAAGCGCGCGGATCTGGTCGCGGCGCTCTGTGTCGAGCCGTGAGAAGGGCTCATCCAACAGCAGCGCCTTTGGTCCGGACAACAGCATTCGCATCAGTGCCACACGTGCCTTTTGGCCACCCGACAGGGTCTCGGGATCACGGTCGGCAAACCCAGGCAAACCAATATCCTCGAGCGCTGTGTCGATCTGTTGCCGCCGGGCGACACGGCCCTTCACCGAGGCGCGCAACCCAAAGGCAAGATTTTCCCCAACGGACAGATGCGGGAACAGCAATTCATCCTGAAACAGGATGCCCACATGTCGCTGTTCGGGGGCAAGATCGGTGATGTCCGTGTCGTTCAGCACCACCCGACCCTGGGCGTCGAATCCGCCATCAAGCGTTCCGATGATGTAAGACAGGAGCGTCGACTTGCCCGACCCGCTTGGCCCCATCACAGTCAGAACTTCGCCCGCTGCGACATGATCCGAGATGTCGACCAAGACGCGTCCGTCGCGTTGGATTACCACGCCATCAAGGGTCAGTCCGGGATCAGGCATGGCGCAGCCCCTTGCGATTGCGCCAAACAATGGCAGGAATGAACAAGGCGAAGGCAAAGGGCAGCAGCGCCAATGCCGTCTGGCTGAGCGCATAGACCGAAATTACCCGTCGGTCACCCCCAGAGGCCAATGCGACGGCCTCTGTTGTCAGGGTTTGCACGCGGCCCGCGCCCGCCAGCAGGGTGGGCAGGTATTGGCCGATGGACACCGCGAACCCGACAGCGGCTGCCGTCAGGATCGGGCGCAAAAGCATCGGTAATCGCACCCGCCACAGCACTCCGTCGCAGCCCGCACCCAAGGCGCGCGCGACGTGCCCGTATCGCGCGTCCCACGCGCGGAACGGATCGGCCAGCGACAGGAACACGTAAGGCAGCACGAAGATGATGTGCACAGCGATCACGGCCGAGCGGTTGCCGTCGATTCCGGTGAAGATGGCCAGCGTCTGAAGCCCGGTCAGAAAAGCGATCTGTGGCACGATCAAAGGTACGTAAAGAAGCCAGAGCGCTCGGCTGCCCGGCCTGATCCCATGCCGCTCTTCGGCCTCGAGACAGGCCAGCGTCAACAGCATTGCAACCAATGTAGCGACCGAGGCGATCAAGAGAGTTTCGATAATGATCGGCCAGAGATTCATCGCATGGCGCATCCATGTCTTGAAGGTGAATACGCCGGGGAGCAGGTCTGGAAAACTCCAGAAGCCAGCAAAGGACCAGACAAGAAGGCCAAAGATGCCGAACACGATGGCGCTCGCGCTGAGCGCGGCGGCTGCGATGGACACGGTCTGAACAACGCGTGTTGCCCCGCCGCGCGCACCGGACGCCACCCATCGGCGGCCCAATCTGGCAACTGCACTCTCGACCAGGCGCCACAGCAATAGTGCGCCCACGACCAGCATGAGCTGCCAGACCGCAGCGGCAGACGCGAGAAACCGCATGCTTAGATCGGGGTCATTCATCCATTTGAGGATCTGCACCGACAGTGTCGTGGGTGTCGTCGGGCCAAGGATCAAGGACACGTCCACCACCGTCATAGAGAATGCCAGCACTGCAAAAACGGGGAGCCTTATCTGCGCGTAGACACGCGGGAAGACGGTCTTGAACCATGCGGTTACCGGCGAATACCCAAGCGCCAACGCGGTGTCGCGCGCCTGTTGTGAACGGATCTGGCTAAGTGCGGCCAGCGTCATCAGCAAGAGAAACGGTACTTCTTTCACCACCAGTCCGGCGATCAGCGACAGGCCGTAAGGGTCTTGCAAGATCAAAAGGTCAGGTGGTCTGTCCCACCCGGTCAACCATGGCGAAGTTGCGCGGGCAATCCATCCTGAGGGTGCAATGAGGAAGGCCAGACCAAAGGCGGCGGCGGCATGTGGTACGGAAAGGAGCGGCGACAACATCCGTTCGATGATGCGGAACGCGCGTGATCCGCTCCAGGCGGCGCAGATCAGGGCGACCAGCAAGAGGGACAGCGCAGTGGCAGCCAATCCAGTGGTGATGCTGAGCGTGCTGGCGCGCGTGATGCCCGGCCAGTCAAACAACATCTCAAATGCATTGAGCGTTAGTCCATCACCGCCCAGTGCGGGCATGTAGCCAAACGCGGGGGCAAGCGTGCCCAAAACTCCGGCCGCCACTGGACCCAACATGATGGCAAGGGTCAAAAGCGGGGCCCAAGGCAAAAACCGAGCCCGCGCTGATTGCGTGTCGCATCGTGGGGTCACGCCGTGCCTATTGCGCGACGCCGTACCGTTCGGTCCAGTCTTCCTCGAGCTTGACCATCCAGCTTGGGTGCGGCTCGGACAGGGTTGCGCCCAGCTCTGCCGGCGGCAGTGTGGCGATGCCCAGTTCCAATGCATCGAAACGCGTGCGATCTGCTTCCGACAGTTTCGCGATGTCGAGAACCGTGCCCAGACCCCAGACTTCGGGGTCTTGCATCATCGCCTGTGCTTCGGGGGACATCATGAAATTCGCAACGACCATCGCCCCGGCCTTGGCGTTGGCGTTGTACGGAATGGCGACAAAGCTTGCATTGCCGATGGATCCTGCGTCCATCACAAAGCTACGCACGGAATTCTGCAACTGGCCATTGGCAATCGCGTTGCTGGCCTCGTTGGGGTTGAAGCTGATCGCAAGGTCAATCTCGCCATCTGCCATCAACTGAATCTGACGGGACTCGTTCTGCGGATAGGCCCGACCCTGACGCCAGAGCGTTGGGGTGAGGCCGTCAAGGAAGGTCCAGAACTCAGAGGTTGTCGCGTCGTAATCGGCCTCTTCGACCGGCGATTGCAGCACGGACGCGTCCGACACAAATTCGATCAACGCTTGCTTGAGGAACGTGGAGCCAAGAAAATTCGGCGGTTGTGGATAGGTGAAGCGCCCCGGATTGGCGGCAGCATAGGCGGCCAGCGCCTCCATCGTGGTTGGCGGCGTCTCAAGCTGGGCTGTGTCATAGTAGAACACCACCTGTGCCATGCCCCAAGGTGCTTCAAGCCCATCAGTGGGAACGGTGAAATCCGAAACAACAGCGGGTTTACCGGGCACGTCTACATTGGCCCAGCTTGGGGTCTGTTCGACCCAAGGTCCAAACAGCAAATCCTGCCGCTTCATCGCGGCAAAGTTTTCGCCGTTGATCCAAATCATGTCGACCGCGCCGCCTTCATCCTTGCCTGCGGTCTTTTCGGCCAACACTCGGCTCACCGCATCGGCTGTGTCGGACAGCTTCACATGTTCGAGCGTCACACCGTAGTCTTCGTTCACCCTATCGCCGATCCAAGCAATGAAGCTATTGATCGTGTCCGACCCTCCCCATGCGTTCCAGTAAACCGTCTGTCCACGTGCTTCTTCGGTGACAGCCTCCCAGTTCGACGGGTCCGGGTCGGCATGGGCCGCAAAAGCAGTCGCGGTGGCGAGGGTGGCAGCAAGAAGAGTGCGCATATGTCATGTCCTGATCTTGGAGGCAGATGCCTCGGTCTCGTGCGTTAAAACCAGCACTACCCTTATCCGGTCAAATGACAAACAGGTGTGCAAGATTTCAGTGGTTCCTTCGAAATCGAGCCGTTATGGCGGAAGAGGACCGAATGATACAGGAGAAATACATGATCGACGCGACCCTCCTGCCACTTGTCAAACGCGCCATCGACCGCCCGGCGCGGGTGTTGGTTGCTCGGGGGATTTCTGCGGATCAGATCACGTTGGTGGGATTTGGTATTGGCCTTGCCGGAATTGTCGCCGTTTCGCTTGGGCTTTTCGGTTTGGGCCTGTTGTGTCTTGTACTGAACCGGCTGGCGGATGGTTTGGATGGCGCGGTGGCGCGGCTGACAAAGCCTACCGATCGCGGTGCCTTTCTCGATATCGCGCTCGATTTCATGTTTTACGGGCTCTTTCCCCTGGGGTTTGCGCTGCAGGATCCCGCCAGCAACGCGCTGCCCGCAGCTGTTCTGATCTCAAGTTTCATCGGAACGGGGTCCAGTTTTCTGGCGTTTTCGATCATCGCCGAAAAGCGCGGGATCACATCCGAGGAGTACCCGACCAAGGGCATTTACTATCTTGGGGGTCTTACTGAAGGGACTGAAACCATCGTGCTCTTCGTCGCCATGTGCTTCTTCCCGCTGGCCTTCCCATGGCTGGCTTACATCTTTGCCGCGCTGTGCGCGATCACCACCGTCACCCGATGGCTGGCAGGGTGGCGGATGTTTGGTGCGGGCGTTCCATAGTTCTTCTTTTGAAAATATGCCGGGGGTCTGGGGGCAGAGCCCCCAGTTGGTTGGACTGCGGTAGCGGTTCGATCAAACGACATAAGCGACCTCTCCACATCCGGCACCAGCTCTGCTACACCGCGCGCAAGACCGGGCCGAGCAGAGGACACCGCATATGAGCATCCCGAAACCTGTCGTTCTGACGATCCTCGACGGCTGGGGCCTGCGCGACGAGCCAACGGCGAACGCGCCGAAACTGGCGGACACGCCGACGATGGATCGCCTGATGGCGACCTGCCCCAATGCGACGCTGATCACGCACGGGCCAGATGTTGGCTTGCCCAGCGGACAGATGGGCAATTCCGAGGTTGGGCATACAAACATCGGTGCGGGCCGGGTAGTAGCGATGGATTTAGGGCAGATCGACCTTGCCATCGAAGACGGCAGCTTTTTCGAGAACGCCGCGATCCTTGAATTTGCCAATATCGTCAAAGAGGCAGGTGGCCGAGCGCATATCATGGGAGTGGTCTCGGACGGTGGGGTGCATGGTCATATCAGCCACATCAAGGCGGCGGTGAAGATGCTTACTGATCTGGGAGTCGAGGTCGTGCTGCACGCGATCACCGACGGGCGCGACGTGGCCCCGACCTCGGCCAAGGGGTTTGTCGCGGAACTGAGCAACAGCTTGTCGGAAGGTGCCAGCATCGGCACTGTGATCGGACGCTATTTCGCGATGGACCGAGACACCCGTTGGGAACGGGTCGAACGGGCGTATAATGCGATGATACTCGGTCAGGGGAACCGCGCTGACTCGGCGTTGCAGGCCGTGGAAGATGCCTATGCGAAAGACCAGAACGACGAGTTTATCGAACCTTGCGTGATCGGCGGCTATAGCGGCTTTGCCAAGGGTGATGGGGTCTTCTGCCTCAACTTCCGCGCGGATCGGGCGCGTGAAATCCTTGCGGCGATTGGTGATCCGGAGTTTGACGGTTTCACGCGGGATAAAGCCGAGCTTTCGGGTCTTTTGGGGATGGTCGACTATTCCAAGGCGCATAACGCATACATGACGACCGCCTATCCCAAGCAGGAAATCAGCAACACGCTGGGCGAATGGGTGTCCAAGCATGGTCGCAAACAGTTCCGATTGGCCGAGACCGAAAAATACCCGCATGTGACCTTCTTTCTAAACGGTGGGCAGGAAACACCGGAAGAGGGTGAAGATCGGTTCATGCCGAAAAGCCCGAACGTGGCGACGTATGATCTGCAACCCGAGATGTCGTCGGACGAGGTGACCGCGAAATTCGTGGCGGCGGTCGAGGCGGGGTATGACCTAATCGTCACCAACTACGCCAATCCCGACATGGTGGGGCATACCGGCGATCTGGACGCTGCGATCAAGGCCTGCGAGGCAGTGGATACCGGTTTGGGCAAGGTACTGGCCGCGGTAGAAAAGGCCGGGGGCGCAATGATCGTGACCGCTGATCACGGCAACTGCGAAACGATGGTAGACCCGGAAACGGGTGGGCCGCATACGGCGCACACGACGAACCTTGTGCCCGTAGTGCTCTATGGCGGGCCAGCGGGCGCGACGCTGGCCGATGGGCGGCTGGCCGATCTGGCACCGACGCTCTTGGCGCTCATGGGGTTGCCGCAGCCGGACGAGATGACTGGGAAGAACCTGATCCGGTCATGAAGCAGCTGGCGCTTCTTCTTTGCCTGATTGGCGTACCTCTCGCGGCTCAGACCCCGGCTGAGGCGGCGCGCAGCGCGATGGTGCAGTTGGAAGATGCGACAGCCCAACTTGATGCGGCGGAGTCCGCGCGGGATCGGGTCAGAGCACTGACCGAGGCGGTTCACGCGTTCGAGACAGGGCTTGCCGCGATGCGGGACGGACTGCGGGCCGCGTCGATCCGCGAAACAGAGCTACGACGAGAATTGAACGCGCGCGATGCCGAGGTGACGCGATTGCTCGCGGCTCTGTCGGCTTTGGGGCCGGATGCCGGACCGCGTAATTTCGTGCACCCGGACGGCCCGATTGGCGCGGCACGGGCGGGTCTTTTGATGGCTTCCATCACACCGGCATTGACCGATGCCGCTTCGGATTTGCGTGCCGATGTGGAAGAGGCGACCGCCTTGCGGCAGTTGCAGCAAGACGCGGCGAATACGCTGCAAACCGGGTTGGCCAATATCCAGATCGCACGAACGGCGCTTAGTCAAGCAATGGCCGACCGCATTGATCTGCCACGTAAGTTCACCGAGGACCCGGTAAAGACAGCGTTGCTGATCGCCGCCACGGAAACGCTGGATGGGTTCGCTGCTGGCTTGAGCCAGATTTCCGAGAATGAGGCTGATCTCGATTTGCCCGCCGAGAGCAACCGCAAAGGCCAGTTGCCATTGCCCGTTGCCGGAGAAATCCTGCGGCGCGCAGGCGAGATCGATGCGGCAGGTGTGGCGCGGCCGGGTGTCTTGATCGCCACGCGTCCTCGCGCATTGGTCACAACTCCGGCAGCGGCAACAATTCGCTACCGTGGGCCGCTTTTGGATTATGGACTGGTCAGTATTCTGGAGCCGGAACCCGATATCCTGTTCGTGTTCGCGGGACTCGACACTGTGTTCGGTGAGACAGGTCAGGTTCTGCTTGAGGGCAGTCCTGTCGGTCTTATGGGCGGTCCGGTGGGTGAAACGAACGATATTCAATCACCATCCGGTGAAAGGGCTGGCGAAGCGCTGTCCGAAACGCTCTATATAGAAGTCAGATTAGGCGACACGCCAGAGGACCCCCTTGGGTGGTTCGCAGAGGATAAGGGAAGGACCGAATGAAAAAAGTAGTCATGGCGGCCATGGGCGGCGCACTTGCAGGCATCGTGGCCACGACGCAATTCGTGGGTCCGTTGGTCGCGCAGGAAAGCGCCCGCACCACAAACGTGTACGAGCAGCTTGATCTGTTCGGGGACATCTTCGAACGCATCCGAGCGCAATATGTCGAAGAGGTTGATGCTGGCGATTTGATCGAAGCAGCCATCGACGGCATGTTGACCTCGCTTGATCCGCATTCCAGCTATCTGTCACCCGACGACGCCGCCGACATGCGCGTGCAGACGCGCGGCGAATTTGGCGGTCTGGGCATCGAGGTCACGCAGGAAGAGGGTTTCGTGAAGGTCGTGTCGCCGATCGACGGTACCCCAGCTGAAGAGGCCGGGATAGAAGCTGGTGACTTCATCACCCATGTGGACGGCGCATCGGTTCTGGGTCTGACGCTTGATGAAGCGGTCGACATGATGCGCGGTCCGGTTGGTTCTGAGATCATCATCACCGTTGTACGAGAAGGTGAAGCAGAACCGTTCGACGTTTCCATCATCCGCGACACGATCAAACTGACGGCCGTTCGCACTCGTTTGCAGGGCGAAGCGGTTGTGCTGCGCGTGACCACGTTCAACGATCAGACCTACGCCAACCTCGAAGAGGGACTGGCCGAGCAGGTTGAAGCGGCGGGCGGTATCGACAATGTCGAGGGCATCGTTCTTGATTTGCGTAACAACCCCGGTGGTCTGCTCAATCAGGCAATCCGCGTCAGCGATGCGTTCCTCGAAAAGGGCGAGATCGTTAGCACCCGTGGCCGCGACCCCGAGGATGGCGACCGCTACAACGCCACGCCCGGAGATTTGGCCGAGGGCAAACCGATTGTTGTTTTGATCAATGGTGGTTCCGCGTCGGCGTCCGAAATCGTTGCTGGTGCGCTTCAGGATCACCGCCGCGCCATCGTTGTTGGCACCAAGTCTTTTGGCAAGGGTTCGGTTCAGACAGTGATGCCGCTGCGGGGTGATGGTGCAATGCGCCTAACCACGGCGCGGTATTACACCCCGTCGGGCCGGTCCATTCAATCGCTGGGCGTGTCACCGGACATCGTTGTGGCTCAACCGCGCCGCACGGAGGCGAGTGCAGAGGACGAAGAAGAATCGAACGTCTTCAGCCGGTCCGAGGCAGACTTGCGGGGCAGTCTCGACAATGACAGCCTGAGTGAGGACGAGATCCAGCAGATCGAAGCCGACCGTGCCAAGGCCGAGGCCGCAGCTGCGTTGCGCGAAGAGGATTATCAGCTGGCCTATGCCATCGACATCCTCAAGGGTCTGACGGCGCTTCAACCGTCCAGCGACTAAGATCATATCGCGGCGCGGAATGTTTCTGCGCCGCACCTTTGCAAAGGCCCGAAGATGACCCCCGAAGAGATTGCCCGCCTGCCATATCGCCCCTGTGTCGGTGTCATGCTGGTGAACAGTGGCGGGCATGTTTTTGTGGGCCAACGCATCGATAACCCCGGCCCGGCCTGGCAAATGCCGCAAGGTGGTGTGGACAAGGGCGAAAGCCCCCGTGATGCCGCCCTGCGAGAGCTTTGGGAGGAAACCGGAGTTCTGTCGCGGCTGGTCAAGATCGAGGCTGAGACCAAGGATTGGATTCCCTACGATCTGCCCCACGACCTTGTCGGTAAGCTCTGGAAAGGGCGGTACCGTGGGCAAGAGCAAAAGTGGTTCCTGATGCGGTTCAAGGGCACCGATGATCAGGTGGATATCGCCACCGAGCATCAGGAATTCAGCCGCTGGCAGTGGATGGCGCCTGATCAGCTCATCAACAACATCGTTCCGTTCAAGCGACACGTCTATGAAAGGGTTCTGGCTGCGTTCAGGGATCACCTTTGATGCGCATTGGCGTTGTACTCGCGGGTCTTTTCGCGCTTGCGCAACCAGCTTTCGCACTAAGTTGCATGGCCCCGGACATCGCCCGAGACTACCAGCAGGCGGCGCAATCTGACGACACCTATATCGTCGTTAAGGGCAATCTTTTCTTCGATGAAACAGAGCTTCCTGACCGAATCGATCAACGCACATCTCGCGCACGCGACAGTGTGGATGTCGAAGGCTGGCTGGCTGGCTTTTCTCTGGCCAAAAATGGCTTCACTAGGCGGTTCGAACGAGATGTGATCCTACGCGTGTCTTGCCTTGGTCCGTGGTGCGGTCACACTGTGAAGGGCGAGCACTTGGCCTTCCTCAAACAGGAAGACCACCAATGGATCATGCAGATCAACCCGTGTCCCGGAATGACCTACGCGACCCCAACAGCAGAACAAGAGCAGACAGCACTGGCCTGTTTTCGCGGAGAGGGTTGCCAAGTGAAGTGAGAAGTAAGGCACGGTTAGGAGAAGACTATGCTATGCAAAATCGGTGAGGTCGAAGTTTGGAGATTGCTTGATCTTCACGGCCCCTTCATGACGCCTGACACGCTTTTCCCAACTGCTGGGCCAGATGTTGCTGAGGTAATGGAACACCATGTACCCGGCTCGATCTGCCAAAATATTGGTTGCCTGATTATACCGATTCAAGGGTTTCTGTTGGTTACCCCGAGGCATCGGATTCTCATCGATAGTTGTGTTGGCAACGACAAGACCGTTCCTTCCTTTCCAGACTGGCACCGGCGTTCCGACGGACGGTTCTTGGCATCGCTTAACGCGGCAGGTCTAACCGTCGATGACATAGACTACATTCTTTGCACTCACTTGCACACCGACCATGTTGGTTGGAATACTCGGCTCGAGGATGGGCGTTGGGTACCCACCTTCCCCAAAGCGCGCTACCTGATACCCGCTGCTGATGAGGCGTTTCACAAGGACCGCATGAGTGATCTCTATAACGAGAGCGTTTTGCCAGTGATTGCCGCGGGTCAGGCCGAAATGGTGCAGTCTGGGCATATGCTTGGTGATCATGTGAAACTTGTTCCAACGCCTGGTCATACACCGGGTCATGTCTCGGTCCAGATCCAGAGCAACAACCGCGAGGCATTGATCACTGGGGATGCCCTGCATTCCGCCGCGCAATGCTGGCACCCCGAATGGCATTTCAAGTTTGACGCCAACCCCGAGCAGGCGATCGAGTCCCGACGTTTTTTGCTGGAAACAGCGTCAGAGGCAGAGTGTCTGATGCTAGGCAGCCACTTTTCTTTGCCTTCGATCGGGAAGGTATCCGCCGAAAAGAATGCGTTTCGTTGGACCGATTTGGCAGAGCTGTGACGCCCCAGCGGGACTACGCCGCTTGGACAGATACGCTCTGGGCAACGAATTCTGCCTGACCAAAGATGTTAAGGAAGGCCACGTTGGCCGCATCCGCGCCAATGCCGATCCGGACGATGTCGTGTGGTGTGGCCATGCTTGTCGGGTCGACCAGATGCCATGCGCCGTCCAGATACACTTCGGCCACCGCATGGAAATCGGGCGGCGTCACTCCCGGCGCATAGACACTGGCAAAACGTGCGGGGATGGTCGCCGCGCGGGCCAGCGTCACCAGAACATGGGCGTAGTCGCGGCAGATGCCTTGGCGTTGCACAAAGCTGTCCATCGCGGTTGTCTGCGCATTGCTGACACCCGGCACATACTGGAAGGACTGTTCGATCCAGTCGCGCATCGCGGCGATTTGGGCACCTCCGGACAGATGTCCGAATTCAGCAGCAACAAAGGTCTGGAACTCGTCTGACGGGCAATATCGCGAAGGCATGAGATATCGTACCGCTTCGCCGGACAATTGATGTGGAGGCGTTGCGGGTAGCGTGCTCAGATCGCGGACAGGGCGATTGATCTGGATGTCTGCGCGGTAGTCGCATTGGAACAATCCGTCGGCGCGCAGCCAAATCCGTTCGCCCAACCCGTCATCCGCAGTAATCCGCGAAACATTCTCGACCTCGGAAAAGCTGATATGGGTCTGCCGGACGGTTTGATCCGCCAGATCCGCGGCCTCGATCTGCAAGAGCAGATCGGTGGGCTGGGACAAACGATATTGCAAATGCACGTCGACGCTCAGGATCACGGCGGGCTTTCCAGTTTGTAGATGTGGTGACGGTTTTTGCGCGTTTAGTCCGTGATAGCGATCAACGCAAACACTCTAATCGCGGGACTTGTCGGCGTGCCGAATGAATGGCGTATAGCTGGTTCTGTCGGCGTGCAATTGGCCCATATCATCGAAGTCGTCATCACGGTTGAAGGCGAGCAAAGGGTGGGCATCAAACCCGTCGATAACGCTTTGCTGAGCTGAGAGCGTCTCTTCAAGGCGGGTGGTCAATTCAGCCTTGCGGTCACCCTTATGGTACCCGTGTACGCCATGCACCACGATAGGTTCAATCACATCGAAGCCCAGATACCGCAGCGTATAAGCCGTCGGCCAAAGCAGCAGCCGCACATCTCCTTCTTTACCGTTGAAGGCGCTTTCTTCGGCCTGCGACCCGGTGGTCACACACATCAGAACGCGCTTGCCGCGAAACACCCCAGTGTCAAAGTGCTGGTCCACGTCGTGCAGCGCGCCATGCTGAAATGCCCGGTCGAACCAGCCTTTAAGCACGGCGGGCGGGGCGAACCACCAGAGCGGAAAATGCAAGACAATGCGGTCGGCTTGCCGAATCTTGTCGACTTCTGCGGCCACGTCAGAAGGCGTTTTGTCAGCCTCTGCGGCACCTTCCTGCGCCTTGAGAGGATCGAAAGCTGTGCCATCAGGCCAGTCAGCGTAATGCGCAGCCCGTTCCACAGCATCAAACCCAATTTGGCACAGGTCCGACCGCAAAACCGTATCGCCCTGCGCACGTGCAGCCGCCTCGGTTGCGTCGGACCATGCTCCATTGAACGAGCGCCGGTCAGGATGCGCCAGAACGATCAGGGTTGTTGGCATGTGTCCGGCCTTTCACCGAGGGGCAGGGGCTTTGCCTGGCCTGTTCGGCCTTTATCCTAACGCAGTTTCTTGAGGATGTTCAAAGAGGCATAGCCATCCGGGATGTCGCCAATTGATGTCTGGAACATCCGCACTGCGTTGATGGTCAGCGGCCCTATCTTGCCGTCGATCTTCTTAGTGTCGAATCCCTTGGCCGTCAGCAGACGCTGCATCTCAATCCGTTCATCAAAAGTCAGTGCACGGTCCTCGCGCGGCCAGTCTGACCGGATCGGACCGGCGCCGGTGATCCGATCGCTCAGATGCCCAACCCCGATCACATAAGCGTCGGCAGTGTTATAGGTTTCGATCACGTCGAAATTCTTGAAGATCAAGAAGGCCGCACCTTTGGCCCCTGCGGGCAGAAGGACAGAAGCGGATCCGTGATCTGGCACCGCTTTACCATCAAGGCCCACGATCCCCATCTTGGCCCATTCCGAGGGCATCCGCAGAATGTTCCGGTTTGCCAAAGTGTAGTCGAAACCTTGCGGTAGCCGCACCTCAACACCCCAGGGCGCACCCTTTATCCAACCGTTCTTGGCAAGGTAATTTGCGGTCGAAGCAAGCGCATCTGCAGGATCATCCGACCAGATGTCACGTTTGCCGTCGCCGTCGAAATCCACGGCAAGAGATTGGTAAGAGGTCGGGATAAATTGCGTGTGTCCCATCGCACCCGCCCAACTGCCTTTGAAATTCGCTAGCCGCACATCCCCGCTTTGCAGGATTTTCAGCGCTTGGATCAATTGTTCCTCGAAGAAATCGCTGCGCCGCGCGTCGTAGGCCAAGGTGGCAAGTGATCGGATCACTTGGTTCGATCCGCGGAATGTACCAAAAGCCGATTCCAGCCCCCAAATCGCGACGACCACATCCTTGTCGACGTTGTACTGCGCTTCGATCCGATCTAGCAGGGCATTGTGTTTGCGCAACGCAGCCTTGCCATTGGTTACCCGCGCGTCCGACGCGGCACTGTCGAGGTAATCCCAAATCGTCTTTGTGAACTCTGACTGGTTGCGGTCGCGGCGGATCACGTCGGAATCGTATTGCACGCTGCTGAAGGCGTGGTCGAACACGTCTGCCGAAATGCCTTGCCGTAAGGCACGGGATCGGAACCCTGTTATCCAATCCGCGAACCCGGATTGAGCGGCTGCAGGAACACGCTGTTCCGGGGTCGCAACAACCGCCGGACGCAGTGTTGGGCGCAGGGAATTGCGAGGGGCCGTTACAGACACGAGCGACACGGCGCTGCGGCTGACTTCACTGATGGCGCTGGATCTGCTGACGGGGCGGGTTTGTTTATCAACAGTCTGTGCCGAGGCCATGAAACCCATCATTGCCAGTACCGAAACGATCACCAGATAACGCATGACATAACCTCTGCTGCTCGTGTCCGTTCACCGGACTTTTCACAAGCCTAGCGCGACTCGCGCTTCTTGCGAAGAGATCAAAATCCAACCAAGCGATCTCCTGCCGCCGCATTGAGGTTTTCGAGATAGACTTTTAGCAAAGGCACCCTCTCTGGACGGAAAGATTGCTCGGTCACTTTCAAACCTGACATTCGATCCAACCTGAATGCCCGGTAGTCGTCGCGCTTGAGGCACCATGATAAGAGGCAGTGCGATTGATCGAAGAGCATGATGCTCAACGGTTTGACCTCGCGTTGCGTCGTCGCACCTTGTTTGTCGGTATAGGCAAAGCCCACGATCCGTTCATCCCAACACGCCTCGCGCAGGGCGCCCGAGTCGATGGTAGGCAGGGCTGGAGGATGGAACCGATGCGCGACCAGCACCGAATGACGGAGGCGATGTGCTTGGCTTTCGGGAAGGCGGGCCCGAAGTTTGGAAAGCGCTGTCCGCGCGGCGCCGGCCAGAGCAGGGTCGCCCACGGCAGCGACTTCGCGCAAACCAAGCACCAGCGCCTCGAGTTCGTCATTCTTGAAGCCGAGCGGCGGCAGATGTGCGTCCTCGATCAAGGTGTATCCAAATCCCGCCTCACCGTCGATCACCGCCCCGAGTTCGCGCAACGTGTCGATATCCCGGTAGAGCGTACGTGGCGAGACGCCCGTCGCCTCGGCGAGCTTATTGGCTGTCACTGGCGCAGATAGGCTGCGCAAGGCTTGCATCAGTTGGAACAGGCGATGGGTGCGGCTCATGTCTTCATCGTTCTACATCCTGCTGACAAAAATTGACAGCACCGTGCGCTACTCTGGGTATACCAGCGACCAGGAGGCATTAATGCTCACTCTCATCACATATCCCGAAGGTTTCGACGAACCGAGCCTCAGCCCGTTTTGCGTCAAAAGCATGATCCAATTGGACATGTCAGGCGAAGACTGGCGTCCCGAATACGCGAACACACCGTCTGATGCTCCAATTGGAAGATTGCCCGCGCTCCGCACACCCGAAGGGTTGATCCCTGAAAGCGGTTTTATTCAGACATACTTGGAGAAGCGGGGTGCGGATTTCTACCCAAGCCTGTCCACTCAGGACCGTGTGTTGGGGCACGCGATCATCCGGATGGTTGAAGAACATTTGCGCGTGGCAATCGCGCATGATCGGTGGTTGGACGAGCGCTGCTGGGCTAAATTAGCACCCGTTGCGTTTGGTGGGATTCCGTCGCCAATGCGTCCGTTCATTGCCAATATGGTGCGACGGCAAGTGCGTCTCGGTTTGAAGGGGCAGGGCTTTGCCCGGATGACAGAAGATCAGCGCATGCAATGTTTGGTACCCGATTTGGAACGTCTTACAGACATGCTTTGGGACAAGCGGTTCCTCTTGGCCGATCACCCCACTGCGCCTGACACGATTGCTGTACCAGTGCTCAGCATGCTTGCCGGTTTGCCTGCCGATACAGCAATTCGTCGCGCAGTGCGCGGGAATGAAATATTGATGGGTTATGTCCAGCGCGGCCGTGCTGCGCTTTATCCTAAGACTACCCGTTCCGCCGCCGCCGCGTGACCTTGCGTTTGGTCTTGGCGTCTTTCTTTTTGGCTTTGGCCGCGTTGCGCTTTGGCCCACCTTTGCCCTTGGGGCGTGATCCACGCCCCATGCGGCCTTTGCCAGACCCGCTGGGAAGCTCTGCGTCCTGCAACGTCAGCAATTCAAGTGCGATACCCCCGGTCACCGGGGCGGCCTCGATGAGTTTGACAGTCACCTGCTGGCCGAGGCCGATGATAACCCCAGTGTCGGACCCCATCAGCGTTCCGGCATCCGCATCGAAATGGAAGTATTCGTTGCCCAAGGACCGGATCGGAATCAGCCCGTCTGCGCCGGTTTCGTCCAGCTTCACGAACACGCCGAACCGCGCGATGCCGCTGATCCGACCTGAGAATTCCGCGCCGATGCGATCCGACAAGAAGGACGCCAGATAGCGGTCGGTGGTGTCGCGTTCGGCCATCATCGACCGGCGTTCTGTGTCGCTGATGTGTTGTGCAGTCGCCTCAAGTCGGTCGATATCTTCCGGCGACAGCCCGTCATCGCCCCAACCATGCGCCTTGATCAGGGCGCGGTGCACGATCAGGTCGGAATATCGGCGGATGGGCGACGTGAAATGCGCGTAGTTCTGCAGCGCGAGACCGAAATGCCCAAAGTTTTCGGGGTTGTAATAGGCCTGTGTCATCGAACGTAGTGTGGCGAGGTTGATCAGCTCAGCCTCGTCCGATCCCGCCGCATCATGCAGCAGGCGGTTCAGTTGGGCGGTCTTGAGCACCTGCCCCTTAGCCAGTGTCAGGCCTGCTGCCTCGGCGGTTTCACGCAACGACTCCATTTTCTCGGGCGGCGGTTCTTCGTGCACACGGAACAGAAGCGGCGTGCGCTTGGCAATCAGGGTTTCGGCGGCGCAGACATTGGCCAGCACCATGAATTCCTCGATCAGCTTGTGCGCATCCAGCCGGTCGGCAAAATTGACTGATTGTACCGTGCCATCCTCGGCCAGAACGATCTTGCGTTCTGGCAGGTCGAGGTCAAGCGGCTGACGCCGATTGCGGGCTTCACGCAATGCGGCATAAGCCGCGTAAAGCGGGCGGATCACGTCGTCTAACAGAGGCGCTGTCTTGTCGTTTGGTGTGCCGTCCATCGCATCTTGCGCGCTGCGGTAGTCGAGTGATGCCACCGACCGCATCAATCCGCGCTGAAAGCTGTGGCTGATCTTGTTGCCATGCGCATCAATCACCATACGCACCGCCACACAGGCGCGCGGTACGCCTTCGTGTAGGGAACACAGATCACCAGACAGACGATCCGGCAGCATCGGTACAACGCGGTCGGGAAAATAGCTGGAATTTCCGCGTTTGCGTCCTTCTTGATCAAGCGCCGATCCCGGTGTCACATAATGCGACACGTCGGCAATAGCGACCCAGATCACGTGACCGCCATCGTTCTTCGGGTCATCGTCAGGGTAGGCGAGACACGCATCGTCGCGATCACGGGCATCCACTGGGTCAATGGTGATCAACGGCATGTCCCGCATGTCAGTCCGACCCGAAAGGCCTGCGGGTTTCATTGCATCTGCCTCGGCGATCACGTCGTCGGGGAACGCGTCTGGGATGCCGTGCTGATGAATGGCGATCAGTGATACGGCCCGGGGTGCGCTTGGGTCGCCCAGCCGTTCGGTGATCCGCGCGCGCGGCAGGCCCATACGGCCCGCAGGCCCAGCCTGTTCCGCTTCGACCAATTCGCCGTCTTTGGCGCCGCCCGTGGCGTCCGCGGCGACCGTCCACTCTTTGTCCGAGCCTTTGTCGATCGGCTTGATCCGCCCACCTTCCGAAGTGGTGGCAAAAATGCCCACCACCTTGCGGGGGTTGGTGCCAATGCGACGGATCAGGCGGGCTTCGTAATTGTGATCTTCCTCGTGTACGACCTGCATCCGCGCAAGGATACGGTCGCCCTCTCCAAGAGCGGGATCGCTGGCGCGCGGAACGATCAGCACAATGGGTTCTACCCCTTCGCCGTGCCACTCCAGCGGCCGCGCATAGAGGTCGCCATCCGGCGTTGGTGCTTTCACCTGCAGTACACTCACGGGCGGCAAACGATCTGGGTCGCGATAGGTCTTCTTGCGCTTCTCAAGATGACCTTCGGCCTCCAGCTCTTTCAGCAGGCGCTTGAGGTCGATCCGCGCAGCGCCCTTGATGCCAAAAGCTTTGGCAATGTCGCGTTTCGCAGTGAGGTTCGGGTTGGCGGCGATCCACTCGAGGATGTCCGCCTTGGTCGGCAATTTGCTCATACGACTCAGGTAGCACGCAGGATGTGGCGCGTCATGGCGAAAGTCGCGTCAGGTGTCGAAGCGAAGCTCCATCATGCGATGATCGATGCCAGCATCGTCGAACACATCACCATAGGCGGTAAAGCCAAGCTTTTCGTAGAAACCCAAGGCGTCGATCTGCGCGCCCAATGCGGCGCGGGTGATGTCGGGTGTGTCGCGCAGGGTTGCCAGCGCTTCGCGGATCAATGCCGCGCCAAGACCGATGCCACGGGCCTGTTTCAGAACGCATACACGCCCGATCTTGCCAGTGTCGTCTTTGATCACGATCCGCGCGGCACCAACGGGCGTGTTGTTGTCGTCTGTTGCCAGAAAATGAATCGCACCAGCGTCAAGCTCGTCACGCTCCAAATCGACAGGTACGCTCTGCTCTTCAACGAAAACCGTATACCGGATCGCATAACAGTCGGTCGGGTCTGTAACCCTCAATACCGTCACGGTCATTGCGCGAAATAATCCTGAAGGATGCGGGAGTAAATCGCCTTAAGCTGCACGATCTGCGCCACTTCAACCCGTTCGTCGACGGCGTGCATCGTCTTGCCCACTAGGCCGAATTCTACCACCGGGCAGTGGTTCTTGACGAACCGCGCGTCCGAAGTTCCGCCTGTCGTGGAAAGCTCCGGTGTCACGCCTGTCTCTGCCTCGACGGCCTTGGCCACCAGATCGGAGAGCGGCCCCGGCGGGGTCAGAAAGGCCTCGCCCGATATCTTGATCTTCACCTCGGTCTTTGTCCCGAAAGCGGCATCCACTTTGGCCGCCTCGTCGCGCAGCCAGTAGGACAGTCCTTCACCGGTATGAATGTCGTTGAAACGGATGTTGATGCAGGCCCGTGTCTCTGCGGGGATCACGTTGGTCGCGGCGTTGCCCGTGTCGATTGTCACCACGGCCAAAGTTGACGCATCGAAATGATCAGTGCCCTGATCCAATTCGTGCGAGGCCAGACGGTCCATCAGCCGGGCCATTGCGGGCATCGGGTTCAGGGCACGGTGCGGATAGGCGGAATGGCCCTGTTTACCAGTCACCGTGAACCACGCGTTCATTGATCCGCGCCGCCCGATCTTCATCATTTGGCCCATGTGATCAGGGCTGGTGGGTTCGCCGACCAGACAGACGCTCATCTGTTCCTGTTCGATCTCCATCCAATCCAGCAGAGCCATCGTGCCGTCATTCGCATCGCCTTCCTCGTCGCCAGTGATTGTCAGGACCACTGCGCCGTCAGGAGGCGTTTTCTGTACGAAATCCACCGCAGCTGCGGCAAAGGCGGCGACACCCGATTTCATGTCGGTCGATCCGCGCCCATACATCATGCCGTCTTTGATCTCGGCGCCGAAGGGCGGCATCGTCCATGCTTCGGGAATGCCCAGCGGCACCACATCGGTGTGCCCGTTGAACCCAAAGGTCCGGGCGTGACCTTTGTCACCCCAGCGCGCAAATAGGTTTGAGACCTCGCCCCGATCCACACGGGTGCAGGTAAACCCGGCGCCTTCGAGCAAGTCTTGCAGCAAGACCAACGCGCCGCCTTCTTCAGGCGTCACCGAGGGGCAGCGCACCAGTGCTGCGGTCAGCTCTACAGGATTGGTCTCGGTCATGGGCTCAGTCCTTTGTTCCGTCTTGCACCTTGGCTATCGCCTCTGGTCGGCAGAGGCAAATGTGGCGAAAAGGACTCAATCGGCCAATATCCTTTCGATACATTTGCTATCGAAAGGATGACACACGCACGTACCTCGTGCTAATTGCCTAGCAATAAAAACAAAAGAGCTCGGGGCGGAGCAGTATCCAGTAAGTGGTTTGGTACGGTGAAAACACCGGCCTAGTTTCAGCCACGTCTGGCCAGTTGCCTTGGGTCTCATCGAGGCAGAGATGGCGACAGGCGCGGAGCTTTCTTACAACACAGGTGCCAGCGCGATTGCGATGGCCAACGCGATCTTTGGGTCGGGTGTCTCTGTCGTGAATGCCAGTTATTCGGGCGACAGTCGGGCGTCCGGCACCTTCGACGGGGGGGATGCTCTCGCTCCTGGTGTGACCCCGTCAGATAGCGGTGTGATCCTTTCGACCGGACAGGTCAGGGCGTTTACGCAAAGCAGCGGTGATCCAAACCGCAGCGCTTCGACGACAACTGGTAGTGGAGGTCAGAACAACAACCCCGATTTCAACGCAGCGGCTGGAGCGAACACCTACGACGCCAGTTACCTTGATATCGACTTCGTTCCCGACAATGACGTGATGACGATGCGGTTTGTATTCTCGTCCGAAGAATACCCGGAATTCACGAACTCCATCTATCAGGATTTTGTCGGAGTCTGGATCAATGGTCAGCAGGTCGACATCGTGGCCGGTGACGGGGACGTCGATCCCGCGAACCTCAACACCACTGCGAACGTCAACCTGTTCAAGGACAACACGGGCGACGACTACAACACCGAAATGGACGGCTTTACCGTTACCCTGACGATGACCATGCTGGTTAACCCGGGTGAGGTGAATTCGATCCGGATCGGCATCGCGGACGTGGCTGACTCCAGCTACGATTCCAACCTCTTGATAGCCGGAGATTCTGTTCAGACTGAACTTGTCGCCCGGTCCGACCTTGTCAGCTTGTATACGAACCGCACTAAGGTGCTGGATGTTCTCGACAACGACATCAACCTGACAGGCGGGGTGATGTTCATCACCCATATTAACGGGATCGAAGTGAGCGCTGGCGATAGCGTGACGCTGGGCACCGGGCAGGTGGTCACGCTCAATGCCGATGGTACACTGTCTGTTACCTCGGATGCCGACTTTGAAACCGTCAATTTCACCTACGGAATCGAAAGCACAAACGGCGAAATCGACACCGGATTTGTCACAATCGCCACGGTGCCCTGTTTCGTGGCCGGTACTCTTATCGAAACGACGAACGGCCCGCGTCGGGTTGAGGATTTGGCACCTGGCGATCTGGTCTGGACATTGGATCACGGGGCACAGCCCTTGCGATGGATCGGTCAGCGGACCGTTGCCGCCCTTGGCTCATATGCGCCAGTCCGCGTGGCAGCGAAAACCTTTGGTAACCATGGGTCTCTGATGCTGTCGCCTCAGCACCGCATTCTTGTGCGCGACCCACTGGCTGATCTGGTATTCGGCACGCCCGAGGTTCTGGTGGCGGCCAAACATCTCGTCAACGGGCGCACGGTGCAGATCATCGAAGGTGGCTCTGTCACTTATGTACACCTGCTCTTTGACCAGCACGAAATCATCCTATCCAACGGTCTGGCCACTGAAAGCTTTTTGCCCGGACCGCAAACAATGGACGCGTTCGAAGATGACATTGTCGAAGAGATCGTTGGACTTTTCCCTGACCTTAACCCCGAAACGGGCGAAGGCTACGGTTCAGCAGCTCGCCAGATTCTGAAGAAACACGAAGCACAATTGCTGTTTGGAGCGGCCGCATGAGTTGGTTCGCTTTACTGGATTGCGACACCCGTAATCCTTGGGTCCGCGACGAAGTCGAGAGCATCCTAGTGTTCCGAGTCTGACATTTGCTACCGATTTCCCCTGATTTGATCGAGCGCGTCGAGTGCGCGGCGCTCTCGGG
>CANNCS010000081.1 GCA_947503115.1 uncultured Marivita sp. | reverse complement strand
CCAATCCATCAAGCACGGCGCTCAACTCGCAAGGAATATGGGGCAGAAAATCAACCAAAATGTGTGAATCTGATAGGCTCATACCCAAGGCGTCAGGTCCTAAAGCCATCGGTCGGCTTGAGCCGGTGTTGGATATCGATGGTACGGCTTATGTACTTCACACCGCTGAAATGGCTGCCATTCCATCTGCGGTGCTCAAGGGCGAGCCTGTCGCGGATCTGACTGCCTCCGACTATGAAATCCGCGGTGCTCTCGATATGGTTTTCTCCGGCTTCTGATCATTCCATGTATTTTGGCGTGCTGATCTTCCAGCCGCGCCGTCGGGGCGATGCGATCCGCCCGGCCTGAGGTTCTGTCGGTTTTTCAGGTTCTTCACTTTGGGCTGGGACGGCCGTTTCGATGCCGGCCTGTTTCTCCAATTGTCGCCACATCCGTTCGTCGAAGCGGTCGGCGCCGAGGATCCAAGCGGCGGCCCGCGCATAGACCCGTGTGTCCAGCGCCTCATTCCTCTCGCGCATCTTCTGCCATTCCTGGCGGGCGTAGCCGCGTCGGTCGCGAATGGTGACCAGCTGTTCGGCCACTAGTTGCTTAAGCCATTCGCTATCTGCCCAGTTGGGCAGGTGGATCGTGCCAGCCGGGTTGGGCACGCCCAGCGCGCGATCCTCATCCGAGGGCCGCTCAAGCCGCAGATACCGATAGGTCTCGGCCTTGAAGGTGGCCGTAGCCACCGTCCAGAGCCGCGCCCCGCGCTTGAGCTTACGTCCGTTCACCGTCGCATCGACGAAGGTTGGGCCTGAAACAGGTGTCGCGCGGTTGAAGCCTTCAAGCCCTTTGACGGGCGCGACCTGCGATATCCCCTGCGCCCGCGCCCAGGCGTAGACTGCGGCGGTTTCATACCCGGTATCGATGGCCAGCTTGGCAAGCGGCATCACCGCGCCGTTCTCATGCACCCAGGTTTGACCGAGCAGCTCTGTCATTGCTTGCCAGCAGGCCGGATCACCAGGACCGCCCGGAAGAACGATGTGATCGACCAGCCAGCTTTCGAGGCCACGGCCCCAGGCCCAGACATCGACCTCAATGCGGTCCTTCTGGACATCGGCCCCCGCGGTCAGGAACAGACCACCCATCGGGATCTGCGCCGCATAAGCCTCACGCCGATCCGCCAGCCGCTGCCATTCCGGCGCGTCCCCGCTTTCGACCCAGGTCTCGCCCAGAAGCGTGTTGCGCGCTGCGCGCAGCATTTCGTCCGAGCCCTGGGCCGCCAGCCAGTCTCGTGCAATCTGCTCCCAGCTTTTCCAGCCGATCGGCGAATAAAGCGCCGAGAGGTGAAACCCGATCGCGTTCGGATCCGCGCTGGTCGCGGTGGCCCTCCATTCACCACGCTCGAGCATCTGCGTCTTGTGGTGCTCGGCGATGGGACGCTCGCAGTCCGCGCAGGCATATGCCGCGGTTTCCGGCCGGCCCTTGTCCCAGCGCAGCCGCTCGAACTGCAGCCATTGCTTATGGCCCCAATGCGGGCAGGGCACGAAATAGCGCCGCTGGTCGCTGGCCTCGAACTCACGCTCGATGCGCGACAGCCCCCGGATCGTGGGCGTCGAGACCATGAAGACCTTGCGTCGATGCGCAAAGGTGGTGGTGCGCGCTTCGGCCAGGCTGACCGGATCGCCTTCCTCGTCAGCCGAGGCCGGATAGGCATCGACCTCATCCAGAAAAACATATCGGGCCGGCATGGACCGCAGGCCCGTCGCCGAGTTCGCACCTGTCAGCACTAGAATGCCGCCAGGGAATTCCTTCGACAGCATGGAATTCCCAGCATCGCGCGACCGCGCGGGCTGCACGCGCTCCTTCAGCGCCGGGCTGTCCTCGATCAGCGGATCGATCCGACCGCGCGAGGTGCGCTTGGCCATCTCTACGGTAGGCAGCACCGCCAGCATGGGGCCCGGTGCGTGATGGATCACAAAGCCGATCCAGTTGTTGCCGGCTTCTGTTGCGCCGACCTGCGCGGCTTTCATGAAGCTGATGCGCTGGGCTGGGTGGTTGGGCGAGAGCGCATCCATGATGTCGCGCAAATAAGGCGTGCGGGCTGTTCGGTATTGCCCTGGTTCAGCAGAGGCGCGCGAGGACAGCTTGCGATGCTTGTCGGCCCATTCCGACACTGTGAGGTCCGGGTCAGGCCTCATGCCTCGGCGCCAGGCGCGCAGGATATCCTCGGCGCCGTCAAAGGCGAGATCGAGGCCTTCGGTCAGATCAGATGTGTTCTCCTCATCATTCAAGTGAGACCCTGAGGTCGGCCAGGGCGTCGAGCTGCTCTCGGACATGGGTTTCCAACACCCTCTGCAAGATCGCAGTCTCGATCGTCACCGCCTTGCCGGATGCCTTTTCCATGTCTGCGGACAATTGTGCGGCCATGAGGGCCGCCACGCGTGTGGGCCAGGTGACCCAAAGATCCCGCTCCTGACGGGCCAGACGAAACACCAAGGTCTCGGCGCGCGCACGATCGACCAGCACGCCCTTCTTCTTTTGGATCGACAGCTGCCGTTCCTGCGCTTGGTAGACTGTTAGCGCAGTGCGGGCCTTTATGTAGGAGGTGCTATCACCCGGGCTGGAGGTTGCAGGCACGTCGCTCCCTGCACCAAAGCCGCCGCGTGAGCGCATCTGTTGATCCGGATCGGTCGCTGAACCGCGCCGCACATCCGAGGCCGCGGCGTTGATCGAGCCATCGTCGAAGAGCACTAGGCGACCAGTCTTGCGGGCCTTCTGAACAGCCCCGCGGGAGATCCCGGCATGCTCGGCATAGGCGCGTTCTGACATACCTTCCATGGCGTTTAGAATTCCGTCAATATATTGAAAATAAACAGAAAACGCTGCCTATTTGAGTTGATTACACTTCGGTGTCGAGCGATTCTCACATCAAGCAAATTGCCTGATTGGAGAAACACAGATGACCCTTGCCACCCGCTACAACGCCGAAGCCAAACGCCTGATGCCGCACATGGCAGACGATCTCGCGGTTGACCCCGCGATCGACAGCGCCAGCCACATCGACGAGATCGTGTTCCGCCGCAGCGAATACCTGGGCGGCATGGCGGCGGTCCTCCTTGCACTGCTTGAACAGCAGAAGTGAAGGCGAACCCATGAGCACCCGCGCACAGATCGCCATTCAGACCGGGCCCGAAGAATGGGCGCATGTTTACTGCCATTACGATGGCTACCCCGAGCACATGCTTCCCGCGCTAGCTGCGTGGACGCCTGAGGACATCCTTGCCGCACGGGAAATCCGACAGGTCAGCGCCGAGGCGCTGGATTGTTTCGACCAGCCTCGGCCGCCCCGGATCCTGCCGCGTCCGACCTGCGAACTGTCCCATCTCTATGTCTGGCAGGACGAGGCATGGGTCGATGCGACAGGCAACAGTTCTTGATCATAAGGCAATGATATTGCTTCTATTTTGCTACGATAATCGGCTCGTCAGAGCGAATGTCATCGTACCAAAACGATGCAACTCAGCTGAAAGGCCCACGCCATGACCACCTCCACCCTGATCGCCGACTTCCGCGCCGCCGCTGACGAGATCGAAGCACGCCTCGCGCCCAGCGCCTGCGCCATGATCGCCTCGCACAACTGGATCGTTGTCGACGACTTCGGACCCCTGACCTTCACGCTGACGCCTGAGGGCAAGAAACACCGCGCCACCTGCACGGGCCATGGCAGCGCCCACAAGGTCAACCGCTTCACGAAGGCAGATGCCGAGCATCTCGCCCAAGCCTGCAACGCCCGTGCAGTCTTCTGGGCCGACGCCGCGCGCGAAGAGGCCGCAGCGCTCCGCCGCCACATTGCCACGCTCGAAGCCCTCAGCGCCGCCTGATCGCACACTGGCGGGGCCCAGCGCCCCACCACCCTCCATGACAAGGATCCCCACCATGACCAAGCACCCCATCCTGCCCAGCCACAACGAAGATTACGGCTTCTTCCGCACCCTGACTGTCTGCCCTCAGCGCGACCGCCGCAGCTCGGAGGTCTGGACGCTGGCCTCGCGCCTGATCGCCGAAGCCATCCACGCCGATAGCGAAGACGAGATGATTGGCATCCGCGACTTTCTGGACAGCCGCATCGGTCGGCATTTCGCCGATGATGTCGTCGGCAATATGACGGGCGGCAACATTGGGCTCGAGGCTGCTATCAGCTCTGCGATCCGCCGCTGGCAGGGCTGGCGCATCGATCGCAAGACCGAACGTGAGCACGGCATCCCCGCGGGGCTGCCTTATCTGACTGGCTGGGTGCAGCACTTCGCCGTCACGGCCGCGATGGAAGATGCCAACTAACCTGCTTCCCGAAACATTTTGAATAGGAGCAAACGATGCCCAAACTCACCGATACACAAACCATTATTCTCACCCGCGCCGCATCTCGCCCCGGCAATTTGGCCATGCCTCTGCCCGACGGGCTGGCTGGCGCTGCGGCCAAGATGACCGTCACCAAGATGATTGAGCGCGGCTGGCTTGAAGAGGTCGATGCCAATCTCCGGCGTCATGAACCGCTCTGGCGTGAGACTGGCGATGGTCATGGCACGACCTTGATTGCAACTGAGGCCGGACTTGATGCTATCGGCATTGATCCGGTTGTCGCGAGCACGGTCAGCACTATCCGCAAGGCTCGGACAGCGGCCAAATCTACGGAAGTGCCCGCAGACGCAAGCGCAGGCCCTAAGCTGGTCTCTATCCGGCAAGGTACCAAGCAGGCCCTGTTGATCGAAATGCTTCAGCGCCCCGAAGGTGCCTCGATCACCGAGATTGTTGAGGCGACATCTTGGCAAGCGCATACGGCGAGAGGTGCAATCTCTGGTGCCCTCAAGAAGAAGCTTGGCCTGCCAATTACTTCCGAGAAACACCCCGAGCGCGGCACTGTTTACAAATTGGACGCGGCTTGAGCCCGCCAGTCATCGCCAGCGCTCGAACAGCCGGCGCAGAGCATAGCTGCGCAGCAAGGAGATCATCACAAACAGCGCGCCGATCGCAAGATTGTCGCAAAGGCTAACCTGCAGCCCAAACCATGGGAACACCACGATCTGGGTGATCACGGCCAAAGCATAACCGACCACGACGTTGGTGATCGCTTCAATCAGCGATTGGCGACGCGACTGCATCACGCTGCTAGCCGCTTGGATTTAAGGCTTGCGAAACTCTCCCCGCTGTCTGTCAGAACTGCCTCCTCGCCGGCGAAGGCTTGCCAGCGTTCGATAGCGACATCGACATAAACCGGGTTCAACTCGACGCCGTAGCAAATGCGCCCGGTGGTCTCAGCCGCGATCAGCGTGGTGCCCGATCCCATGAACGGCTCATAGACTGCTTGGCCGGGGCTTGAGTTGTTTAAGATCGGACGGCGCATGCATTCGACCGGTTTTTGCGTGCCGTGTACGGTCTCGGCATCCTGGTCCTTGTTGGCGATCTGCCAGAGCGTGGTTTGTTTGCGATCGCCGGCCCAGTGACCTTTGCCCTTGGCGCGCACCGCATACCAGCAGGGCTCATGCTGCCAGTGGTAATCGCCGCGGCTGAGCACCAGCCGATCCTTTGCCCAAATGATCTGGGAGCGGATGGCGAAACCGGCGGCAATTAGACTGTCCGCCACGGTGGCCGCATGCAGGGCACCATGCCAGATATAGGCGACATCGCCGGGAAAGAGGGACCAGGCCTCGCGCCAATCTGCACGGTCGTCATTCAGCACCTTGCCGGTGCGCTTGGTTTTCGCGGCACCCACCTGGTTGCGCCAGGCGGGATCGTATTCGACACCATAAGGTGGGTCGGTCACCATGAGCAGCGGTTTGACGCTGCCCAAGAGCCGCCCGATGACATCGGCGCTGGTGCTGTCCCCACAGATCAGCCGATGCGACCCGAGCTGCCAAAGATCACCGGCGACTGACACAGGGGTGGCCGGGGGCTCTGGAACATCATCCTCGCCGTCAACCGCGCTGTCATCGCCCACCGTTTCTGGATCCTGCAGCAGGGCATTCAGATCCTCATCCGAAAAGCCCAGCAGATCGAGGTCGAAGTCTTCCGCCAAGAGCACTGCGATCTCGTCGCGCAGCATCGCCTCGTCCCATTCGCCGAGCTCGGTCAGCTTGTTGTCGGCAATCCGGTAAGCGCGACGCTCCGCTTCATCTAGATGGCCAAGCCTGATGACAGGTGCCTCGGTCAGGCCCAGCGCGCCGGCTGCCAGCACGCGCCCATGGCCCGCAATCAACTCGCCGTCGTCAGCGACCAAGCATGGTACGGTCCATCCGAACTTCGCCATGCTGGCCGCAATCTTCGCAACCTGGGCCTCGCCATGGATCTTCGCGTTCTTGGCATAAGGGCGCAGCTTCTCGATCGGCCAGAGCTCGATCTGGCGCGGCGCAAAGACAAGATCCATGGGGCGGGACGCTCACTGGCTGCAGGCAAGGCATGCTGAAGCCAGCTCCAAATGCATGGGCGTGTCAGCGATCGCGGTGCCGGAAAAACAAAAGCGCCCGTGAGGTTCTCCTCTGGGCGCAAATCTTCGATGTTTCTTTGATAGGTCAAGGGGGCTAGAAATGTCAATCCGATTTCTGTTTTGAATCAACGGCTTCTTATGGTGATGAGGTGGATTCCAACAAAGGTGGCTTCCTGGATTCCTCGATGGAATCCACGGTCAAGGACATCGGGGCGCGTAACCCTTTGATAAAGATTCAGGTTTTTGCGCGTCGCGGGCGTGCTGGCTTCCAGGTGGATTCCCCGGTGAAAAGGCCAGACGCTAGGAAACTCACGCGCTGAGCCCCCCCGTATACGTAAATGCTCGGGGAGGAACCATGGGAGGGGGGATACCCCTTCTGGACCTTAGTGCAGATCGCGGCGAATGACCTAAAAGAGCCCAACCCGGCCATCGACTTTTCTCGCTGCGTGTGCTCGCAGCGCAAGAATTTCCGCAGTTGCATAGAAGATAGCGCTACTAAGCAGCGGACAAGCCGTTCATTCGTGACCCACAAAGCGAAAAGTTCTGACCCAACCTACAAGTTGCGGGATTATCGCTGACCTTGCCCGTCAAATTTTAAATGATGGCCAGCAAGTGGCGGCGCGCACTTTGATGCTGATTGAGCTCTGCGAGAAGTCATTGCGTCAGCACACCAACAGCAGTTGCGATAGAGTTGGCCTTTTGCACCCTTTCATAAGCAGTTAGGCGATTTCATCCGCGCGGATGCCAGCTTTGTTGGCGGCCTCTGAAACTACAGAGCGCAGCCATTGGTGCCCAAATTCCTTGGTGCGGGTCTTGTGCCACACTTGAAAGATCTTCCGCAAAGGGGCCTCAAAAGGCAACTCAGAGATTTGCAGACCAAACGCTTGCTGGGCATGTGGCGCCAAGATGCGCGGCATCGTGTAGATAAGGTCGGTTTGCGCGGTTGCGCTAAGGGCTGCGGAATAGTGCGGGACACGCAGCTGAATATTCCGTCGAATGCCCTTCTTTGCGAGGGCTTCGTCAATCCGGCCATATTCGGCATCCAGAGTCGTGAACATGATGTGACCAAATCGGGTGTACTGTTCCAAGCTCACTTTGAGGCCGAAGCTTGGATGTGAAGTACGGGCTGCACAGACGAAATCACTGGCACCTAGCAACTCACGGTCGAACCGTGAAGGTGTGTCGAAATCCTGAATGATCGTCATGTCTATGGTCCCGGCATCAAGGTCGGAATAGGCATCGCTCAGGCTCTTGTTGATCTCAAGCGTGTGCAGGAACCGTAGAGATACGTTTGGGGCCTGGTCAGATGCCGCAGCTATCAAACCGGGCACCAGAAGTGTCGAGAACAAATCGTTCATGCCAAGCCGATAGGTGGCCTGCAAGTTTGCTGGATCGTTTACTTCCTTCACCATCAGAGCATCTTCAAGCATTTTAAGGCTGGCTTCGATGGCAGGAGCCAGCTCGCGGCAACGCTCGGTTGGTTGCATCCCGTCTGCCGCGCGAACAAACAGGTCATCGTTCATCAGATCTCGCAGTCGGCGAAGGGCGTGGCTCACGGCGGGTTGGCTCAATCCAACGGCATCGGCCGCTTTGGTGACGCTACGCTCTCGCGCCAGCGCCGAAAAGACTTTCAGAAGGTTTAAATCGATACTACGAATATTCATCTGGCGCATGATTGCAATATCAAACATTCATTTGGATGATGCAAGTTTCCTCTCTAGGGTCTCGGCATTCGTACTCGAACAGGGAGACTATGAATGTCGTTCAAATCCATGCTGCTGGCCTCTGCGCTAGCACTATCCACCGCGCTGCCAGCCTATGCCGATCGGGCAAACGACACGTTGGTCGCAGCATTTAACAAAGAAGTGCAAACGCTCGACGGTCTATACTCGACGTCGCGCGAGAACCTTATCCTTTCGTATCTGACATCTGACCAGCTGGTTGAGATCAACCTCGAGACTGGGGAGTACGAAGGGGCCTTGGCCGAAAGCTATACCTGGGTCGACGATCGCACCATCGACTTTACCCTCCGCGAGGGGCTGACTTTCCATGATGGCGCGCCCGTGACGGTCGAAGACATTGTCTATTCCTTCGACTGGATCGCAGACAAAGATTCCAAGACGCGACGTGGTGCATTCATTCGCGGTTGGTTTGAAAGTGCTGTCGCCACGGATGATCGCACGGTCCGTATCACAGCAAAGAACCCGTATCCGCTGATGCTGCGCGATATCGCTGTTTTTGTCCTGACCCGCAAGGCTGGCAGCTATGCAGACGGCAACCCCGATGCTCTGACGCAGAATTTCAATGGAACTGGTCCTTACAAGGTGGCCAGCTTCGACATGGGTGCAGGCGTCACGCTTGAGCGTTTTGACGGCTACTACAGTGGCGGACCAAAGGCAGCAGGATCGATTGAGAATATCGTTGTGCGTCCGATCCCCGATTGGGGCACTGTAACAGCAGAGCTGCTGTCTGGCGGCGTGAATTGGTCGTTCAATGTACCTGACGACACAGCGAAGGATCTGGGCAACCTGCCGATGGTGGATCACACAACCGGCGTTTCGACCCGTGTGTCTTTCTTTGTGCTGGATGCGGCTGGCGTGTCCGACCCCGAAGGCCCGCTGACCAACAAATTGGTGCGGCAGGCGCTGAACCACGCGGTGAACCGCGAAGAGATCGTGGAATTCCTTGTCGGCGGCTCGGGCCAGGTGATCCACTCCACTTGCAACCTGGGTATGTTCGGCTGCGACGTCGATGTGACTGAATACGACTACGATCCCGAACGCGCCAAGGCCTTGCTGGCCGAAGCGGGCTATCCAGATGGGTTCGAGTTCGAGCTGACTACCTATCGCGAACGTCCAATTATGGAAGCGGTGGCCGCTGATCTGGCTGAAGTGGGCGTGACCGCCAAAATCAACCACGTCAAGTTGTCGGCATTGTCCAAGTCGCGGGCGGAGGGCCAGCTTGAAGCCTTCCAGAACGCTTGGGGCTTCTATGCCACGCCGGATGTGGGGGCGATCTCGAACTACTATCTTGAGGGGTCGAACCGCAACTTGAATCACGATGCTGAGGTTCAGGGCTGGTTCAAGGCGGCACTGGAGACCGTGGATCAAGACGAACGCGCGGCGCTCTACGAAAAGGCTCTTAAGAAGGTTGCGGATGAGGCTTATCTTCTGCCGATCTTCCAGTATTCGCAGAACTACGTGCACAGCGTGGATGTGACCTTCGACGCGCCGCTGGACGGTCTGCCGCGTCTCAACGAGATGAGCTGGAAGTAAGCCCGCTCTAATGATCGGGCGCGCGCGAGCCGCGCCCGATCCACTCTGCCTGCCACAGGAGCCCGTCCCATGCTGAAATTCATTCTCAAACGCTTGGCCCTTGGTCTGGCGGTCGCCTTCACCGTGTCGCTTGCCACCTTCCTGATGCTCAACCTTGCTGCTGATCCGGCAGCCATGGTCGCAGGCGAAGACGCCACGCAAGAGGCCATCGAACAGATCCGTGTCCAATACGGTTTTGATCGACCGCTGTACGTTCGGTTCTTCGAATGGATGGGCCAGCTGGTTACCGGTGATTTCGGTGACAGCTACTATTGGAAACAACCGGTGTTCGACCTGCTGATCGACCGGGCCCCCGTGACGCTGACCCTTGCCGCAGGCGCGCTGACAGTGACCATCGTGCTTGGCTTGACGCTGGGTGTGCTTGCTGCGCTGAAGCCGAACGGTTGGCTTGATCGCTTCGCACTCAGCTTTGGCACTGCGGCGCAGGCAGTTCCAAATTTTTGGTTTGGTCTGATCCTGATCATTCTGCTCGGGGTAACCTTCCCGATCTTCCCGGTTTCGGGCGACAGCACTTGGATGCATTTCGTGCTGCCCTGTTTCGTGCTTGGAACTTCGGCCGTGCCGCAAGTGCTGCGCCTGACGCGAACAGGTATGATCGAGGTGCTGGGATCGGACTACATCCGCACCGCACGGGCGAAAGGCTTCCGGCCGCGCCAGATCCTGTTTCGCCATGCGCTGCGCAACGCGCTTTTGCCCATCGTCAGCGTGATCACCATCCAGATCGGTTACAAGCTGGGTGGTTCGGTCATCACCGAAAGCGTCTTTGCGCTCAACGGTCTGGGACGACTGGCTTATGAGTCGATCCTTGGGGCCGACATCCCGACTGTGCAAATGCTCGTCTTTTTCTTCGCCCTCGTCTTCATCATCCTATCGATCCTAGGCGACATACTGAACGCGTGGCTTGATCCGCGCATGCGCGTGGAGTGAAGCCAATGCAGACGACCGCCAACGCAGTGGCCGCCATGGCCGACGACATCATCGACCTGACGCCGAAAGAGCGGATGATCCGCAAGGCTAAATCCCATCTCGGGTTTCAGTTCGGGGCCTTCATCGTCATCTCCTTCGCGCTGATCGCGATTTTCGCACCGCTCTTTGCGCCGCATGACCCCTATGTTCAGGATCTCGCCAAGCGGCTTTTGCCGCCGGTCTGGGCCGAGGGCGGTTCATGGGGCCACATTCTGGGCACGGACCATCTGGGCCGAGACTATCTGAGCCGACTGATTTATGGCGCGCGGGTGTCCATGGGTGTGGGCTTTGGCGCGGCAACATTGGGATGCATCATTGGTGTCACCATCGGCCTTGTCGCGGGCTACTTGGGCGGGCGCGTCGATCAGGCGGCCTCGTTCCTGTTGACCTGCCAACTGGCGCTGCCGTCACTGCTGCTCGCTATGGCTCTGGTGTTTTTCGTGGGCTCTTCGGTTACGACTCTGATCGTGGTTCTGGGCGTGTTGCATTGGCAATACTACATGGTTGTCACACGCACATTGACCCGGCAGATCCGCTCGCTCGAATATGTATCAGCCGCGCGGTCCATTGGCTCCAATGACCGGCAGGTGCTGTTCTATGAAATCCTGCCGAACCTGTTCAACCAGATCATCGTCGTGTTTTCGCTTGAGATGGCCGTAGTCATCATCCATGAGGCCTCGCTGTCCTTCCTTGGCGTGGGCGTCCAACCCCCGACCGCGTCCTGGGGCCTGATGATCGCCGAGGCCAAGACCATGATGTATTTCAAACCCTACCTTGTCGTGATCCCTGGCGCTGCGCTCTTCTTGTTGGTCCTCGCCGTGAACCTGCTGGGCGACGGCATTCGCGACATTACCGCCCCTGAAAGCCGGAACTGAGGAGACAGACCATGACAGCCCTGCTGGAAGTTAAGGACATGTCGGTCACGCTCAAGCTGGCCGAAGGCGAAATGACCGCGGTTCAGGACGTGTCCTTTACGGTGGATCGAGGCGAAACACTGGGGATCGTTGGCGAAAGTGGATCAGGAAAGTCGGTCTCGTCTATGGCGATCATGGGGCTCTTGCCACGAGGCACTCGAACAAACGCCACCACGCTGCGTTTGGGCGATGTCGACCTGCTAAGCGCGTCCGAAGACGAGATGGCGCGACTGCGGGGCAACAAGATCGCGATGATCTTTCAAGAGCCGATGACTTCACTGAACCCAGTCTACACGATCGGGCGGCAAATGACCGAACTGATGCAACTCCACAAGGGGGTGTCAGGGGCGCAAGCCCGCGCCCGGGCCGTGGACCTTCTGGAGAAGGTAGGGATCACTGCCGCGGAGAGCCGATTGTCGCAATATCCGCACCAATTGTCGGGCGGGCTGCGCCAGCGTGTGATGATCGCGATGATGTTGATGAACGACCCCGAGTTGATCATCGCGGATGAGCCAACAACGGCGCTGGATGTCACTATTCAGGCGCAAATCTTGAACTTGCTCAAAGACCTGCAAAAAGAACTTAACATCGCGCTGATCATTATCAGCCATGACATGGGCGTTGTGGCGCGTGTGTCTGACAAGATCGCGGTGATGTACGCGGGACAGGTGATTGAAACCGGGCCAGTGTCGGATGTACTGCGCGCGCCGGTGCATCCCTATACCCAAGGCCTGCTCGAAAGCATCCCCGTACCCGGCCAGATCGAACCGGGCGGCGCGCTGGGATCGATCCCCGGTTTGGTGCCCTCGCTCAAGACACGGTTCAAAGGCTGCCGTTTTGCCAATCGCTGCCTGCGCGTGCACGACGCTTGTCATCAGGGGCCGGTTGTTCTGCAGGATGCAGGCAGCGGGCAAGCGTATCGCTGCGTTCTGACGTCCGCGCAGTTGCGCGACGGTACCTCCAGCATTGCGGCCCGCGAGGCTGGCGATGGAAGCTATGGCAAGGGCATCAATATGGACGCGCCGCCGGTGTTGCAGGCTGTAGAGGCTGGCTGCACCTTCCACGTCAAGCAAGGGATGTTTTCTGCCGCCAGACCGCTGCGTGCGGTGGACGAAATCTCGCTCGATATACGCAAGGGCGAAGTCGTCGCCGTAGTCGGGGAATCCGGCTGCGGCAAGTCCACGCTGGCGCGGATGCTGCTGGGACTGCAAGAACCCACGGCAGGCAAGATCATGCTAGGTGGGCAGGACATCGCGGGGCTGTCTGACATGGAACGCTCCCGCAAGCTTCAATCGATCTTTCAGGATCCCTATTCCTCGCTGAACCCGCGCCGCACCATTGGGGAAATCATCCGCCGCCCCTTGCATCTGCATGGTGTCGGCAGCCTGGCGGAACAACGCGCCAGGGTCGACACGATTATGGAACGCGTAGGGCTGCCGCGCAGCTTCTATCACAACTATCCCAACCAGCTTTCAGGCGGTCAGCGCCAGCGCGTGGCGATTGCTCGTGCCCTGATCCTCAATCCTGAAATCGTGGTGTGTGACGAACCCACCTCTGCGCTGGATGTGTCGGTTCAGGCGCAAATCCTGAACTTGCTTCTGGAATTGCGCGCTGAGATGGGCCTGACCTATCTGCTTATCACTCATGACATGGCGGTGGTCGAACATATCGCGACTCGCGTCGTGGTGATGTATTTGGGCCGTGTCGTTGAAGTGGCGGACACGCATACGCTGTTCTCCAACCCACGCCACCCCTACACGAAAGCACTGCTGAAATCCGTGCTGACCCCTGAGCCAGGTGCTGGCGTGCCAAGCGTCGATCTGGGCACAGCCTATCCCAACCCGATCAACCCGCCCTCAGGCTGCACCTTCCACCCGCGCTGTGAATTTGCCTCAGACATCTGCAAGGCAAAAGCGCCCGTGTTGGAAAGCCTCTCAACGACACATCAGAGCGCATGTCACATGCTTGAAAGGGAAATGACATGAGACCGCTATCTGCACCTGTGATCGAGACAAGGGTTGATCCGGTCAAACTGACGGCGGACCTTGTGCAGTGTCAAACGGTGACGCCTGCTGAAGGTGGCGCGTTGCAATTGCTGGATAGATTACTCAGCGCGCATGGCTTTGAGTGCCACCGTGTTGACCGGGAGGGCATTCCCAACCTCGTGGCGATTTGGGGAGATGGCCGCAATGGGCAGACCTTTGGCTATAGCGGGCATACCGATGTGGTTCCGATCGGGGACCGCGATGATTGGTCTTGTGATCCATTTGGTGCCGAAATTCGCGATGGCATGCTCTACGGGCGCGGTGCAACTGATATGAAATCAAGCGTCGCCGCCTTTTGCGGGGCTGCCATCGAGTTTGTAGCCAACACACCTCCCGACGGACGGTTGATTTTGGCGATCACCGGAGCCGAGGAAACTGGCTCGCCCGATGGCACCCGGGCGATTGTGGACTGGATGGAAGCCAGGGGCCTACAGGCCGACCACTTCCTTGTGGGGGAGCCCACGAGCGTCAAGACAATTGGCGACGCCATCAAGATTGGCCGGCGCGGCGCAGTGACCGTCTACCTGACTGTGACCGGTGTGCAGGGCCATACAGGCTATCCGGAAAAAGCGGTGAACCCTTTGCCCGCTTTGGTCGATCTTTTGCATGTCTTTGAGGGCAGCACCCTGGATGAAGGAAGTCAGAACTTTGCTCCGTCCACACTGGCCATCACCACCGTCGATACGGGTAACCCTGCGCGCAACATCATTCCCGGGGCTTGCAAGGCGACGGTTAATATCCGTTTCAATGACAACTGGACGTCGGACATGATCCTCGATTGGGTGGCGGAGCGCGTTGCACGGGTTACCGATGAGCACGGCGTTACGATCACGAGTGACCACCATGTGTCGGGCGAATGCTTCTTTTCTCCGCCGGGTAAATTCTCCGAGGTGGTCCAGAGGGCGGTGAAGGCAGTAACCGGGCGCACCGCGCACCTGACAACCACGGGGGGCATTTCAGACGCGCGCCACCTTGTATCCCATTGCCCGGTCGTTGAAGCTGGTTTGACGGGAGAGACCATGCATATGGTCGATGAGCGTGTGTCGGTCGCGGAAATCAACACACTCAAGTCGATCTATGCCCGAATCCTGCACGATTACTTCAACGGAGGCGCATCATGACCACATTGGCCCTGACCGGAGACAGCATTCTGCAACGCCGACTCCTCAGCACAACAGATGCAGAAATCAAACCGTTGTTCGATCTGATCCGGGGGTGTGATGCGGCGTTCACCAACCTTGAAGTCTTGCCCAATGACTTTCACGGCGATCCGGCCTTTGACAGCGGCGGCTCACATTTCGGCGCGCCGTCCTGGGTGTTGGATGAGTTGACGGAGGCTGGCTTTGGCATGTTCTCTACAGCCACCAACCACACGCTCGACTATTCCATTTCCGGACTGAAATACGCGCTCGATCACCTTGACCAGCGCGGGCTGTGCCATGCCGGTGCTGGCAGGCACCTCGAAGAGGCGCGCCGCGCCGCCTATTTCACTACCCCTAAGGCGACGATTGGCATGGTGGCCTGCGGGTCAACCTTCACCAAAGGGCAAGAAGCGGCGCGCCAGACCCATGCAATGCAGGGCCGTCCCGGCCTCAATCCGCTTTGGCCCGATAGCACATATGAAGTGACACCTGATCAAATGGCTATGGTGCAGCAGATGGCCGAAGGCTTGGGGCTGGAAAAGTTCCGCCAGTTTCGCATTGGCACAGGCTTTGCTTTCGAAGCGCCAGACGGGATATTCCCGTTCAGCGGCATGAATTTCCGAGTTGGTGAGCGCACTCGACACGTCCGCCATCCCAATCCGAAAGACCTTGCTGCGATCATCCGTTGGGTCGAAGAAACGAAGCTGGCATCTGACATTGCTATGGTCAGCATTCATGCCCATGAACACGCCAATGAAAAAGATGAGCCTGCCGATTTCATCGTCGAGTTTGCCCATGCCGTAATTGACGCTGGTGCAGATATTGTCGTCGGACACGGCCCACATCTTTTGCGCGGGATGGAACTCTACAAGGGCAAGCCTATCTTTTATAGCCTCGGCAATTTCATCGGACAGAACGAAATGGTTCGCCAGCTTCCAGGCGAGTCATATGATCGTTTTCGCGCCGATGACCAGCTGACGCCGACCAAACTTTACAAGCAGCGCACGAAGGATGATCAAAAGGGCTTCCCGTCGGACGTTCGCTATTGGCAAACAGTTGTGCCGATCTGCCGCTTCGAGGGCGATACTCTTGAAGAGATCACGATCCACCCGGTTTCGCTGGGACTGGGTGAAAAGCGCCATCGTCGGGGGCGACCGCGGCTTGCAAGCGGACAAGAGGCCGACAAAATTCTGAAAGCCTACGCGATGCTCTCTGAGAGGTATCAGACGCGCATGACCATCCAAGAAGACGTTGCCAAAGCTTTGATCTGACAAGGATATGCGTTGATTTCGGCTCCGCCAGCTCAGCTGGCTTAGTAACCTGCGCTGCACCGCAGCGGTGTAGACACCGTTTGAGCAACGAATGCTGTATAAGCAAAGCGTCGAGTCCCAATGACCGATGTGTCCGCACTGTTATGGTTTATGCTTGGCGCAGCGAACGACCGCCGTGCGCCCACTGCAACAGTCACCCGCGGTTCCAAGGATTCGCCTTCGGAAGTCCTACCACAATCTCAATGTCTCGCAGCATTCCCCCAACTTGGAGCCCGTCTCGCACCCAGCGCAGCGCCATTCGCCATGCTAAATAGTCGCGCCGTGCAGCTTCTATCTGCTGCGGATAGGGCGAGAACGTCACGGGGCAGGCCCTGACCTCAACCGTCCGCCACTTCCCCCGCGACAGCACTCTCTCGGCGCCAACCACCACGGTCGTCGCATGATCCCCATGCCGATTGCGCTTCATCTCCAAGGGGACACAGCGCGGCACCGCCCCTGGCATCCAGTCCGGCGTTAGCCCAGCGCGTGCGAGCTCTGCAACACGAATGGCCATACGCTTGCCGCCTAAGCTATCTGGCATTCCGGAAACAGTCGCAGCAATGACCTCGGCATCCTCGTGAGTATAGTCGCCGAGCTTGTAGCGTCCACCGTCAATTTTGCAGCCCAGCGCCGCCCGCTGCATGAGCACGTATTCGAGGCCGAACCCATAGCCATGCTCACGCTCTGGATCAGGCGGTTCGGGCAGCTCCAGCTGTGCGCATTCGGTACGGAAGGCCCATTCCAGCGCCTGCTGCACGGTCATCACGCGCTTTGGGCGTCCGTGACGTGATTGAGGGCCGCCGTTGCGAGGTGAGGGTAAGGTGCGCCGGTGCAATTTGCGATCAAACTGGCTCATAGCACCCCTCTCACCTGAAGCTGTTTTTCGGTAACCAGCCCACGTTCGAGCATGGCTTGGCACATGGTTTTGCTGATCATGCTGGGTGGGAGGTAGCCGTCGCTCTTAACCCGTTCAGCATAGAAGCTTGCGAGCTCATCGATGCTGGGCGCAAGCCCTGAAGCTGCCTTTACCCGCTGCGCTTTGCCTTTCTGGCCTTTTGTGACATCCGAAGCCGCTTTGAGCTGCGCCTTGCGCTGGCAAGTGCGCTGCATGAGGCGGTCCAGCGCCTTGGGGCCATCCGGCGGCTCAGGGTGGTCGTGCCGGGAGTTTTCAGCAGTTTCGAGGATTTCCGCCTCGGTCAGCCCGAGGTCAGTCTGCCAGCGCCGAACATGCTCTCGAGGTGGCCAGCCTTGCCACCAGCCGGGGAGAGAGCCGTCGAGGTCAAAGCCCAGCGCTGCCAACAGCGATCCGAAAAACTCTTCATCGACGATTTCGCGCGCCCGCGCGTCCTCCTCCTCCTTTACTGGTTTATTTAAAGGTTCCCTTACAGGGTTAGTCTCCGAATTTCGGAGATGGCTTTGGCGATTTTCCGGAGATGGAACTGCCCCAAATTCGGAGTTGGCTCCGTCTCCGAATTCTGGACACGGCTCGGTGTCATCTTCGCAGTCTGGAACATGCTGACCATCTCCGATTTCTGGAGACGGCTCTTGTGGGTCGACCATTTCAAACCCCAAGATATAGCGTGTGGCTTGGCGGCGTTTGGTGCGATGGTCTTGGCATTGAATGCGTCGAATGAGCCCGAGCGCTTCAAGTTTCTTGAGGTGATCGTTCAGCGAGGAGATCGACATCTCTGCATCCTCGGCCAGACGTGTTTGTGTTGGGAAACAGCCAAAGTCGGGGTTGTGACGATCGCACAGATGCCAGAGGACGATCTTTGTGGCAGGCTTCAAACCCCTCTGCTGAATGGCCCAATTTGTGGCGGCATGGCTCATGGTGCGACCCTCCCAGATGGAGAGGCCACACGCGTCGTGAACCCGTGGTCTGCCAAGCCGCCCAGCGCGTCATCAAGCGAACGCACCAGCGCCCAGCCAAAGCCCTGGGCCAACACAGCGTCGCGGAATGCCTCCTGCGCTGGGCTCAGTCGACCTTTGGGGGATTTCAGCTCGAGGAAAAGGACTTTGCCGTCACACAGAATGATCAGGTCGGCAAAGCCGGGGTGGATGCCCATCCCAACGAGGATCGCTTGCCGCTTGGCGCCCCGTGGGCCGGCCTCGGTCACCTCATTTGCACAGTGATGGATGATGGCGCCCTTGGGGAGGGCAAAGCGCAGCGCGGTCACGACAGCGCGCTGCAGATCAGCTTCTGGAGTTCCACGTCGCTTCATGAGCGGCCCTCCCGATCTGGCGCGGGCAGCCGCCCAGGCGTTTTGGCATCGAGGACGACAAGCAGGATGCGGGCATCCTCGCGCTCCTCGGGGGTTTCACCATGCTGAACCAACACATTGCAGGCGAGCCGAACGAGATAGTCGGAATGGTGAACCATATCGGCGACCACTATGCGCGCCTCGCGCCGGCGCTCTTCGATCCACTCCTGGCGGACATGGTCCCGGGCGCTGGGCTTACGGAAGGGAAGGGGGAGGCTCATCGGCGTGACCCCGCACGGCGTGGCGCAGGAGCTTCCTGCAGCATCAGCCATTCCTGCACGGCATCACGGCGGTAATAGATCTTCCGACCGGCGCGCACGCAGGGCGGGCCGAAGCGGATCTTTTCCCAGCGGTGCAGGGTTTCAACGGTGACCCCGAGCTCAAGGGCGAGGTCGAGGCGGCTGATCCAACCGCTCATCAGGCGCTGAGGGCTACTGGATCGGGGGGCAGTTCCAATGTCTGGCATCTGGGTTCTCCTGAGTTTGGCCCGGCACGGGCAGAGTTCAGGTGTTCAGAAGCGCAGAGCGGAAAGGGTGGCGGGAAGGCAGAGACCGGCGTTGATGCGCCAAATGGCTGCCGGTCATTGATATCATTGATGTTTTGCGGTCTTGGCGCCGGTCGAGTTTGCGGCCGAGAGCGTTGCAGAAGCCGAGCAAATTGGCCGGAGCAGAATCGCGACGGCCCAAAATCGGCCAATTTACAAGATTTCGGCGTGTTTCGACGGGTTTCACGGGCGTTCAAAGGTATTCGCCCAACCGGCAAGGGGGCCAGACCCTTGCCGGTCATTGATTTTAAATGGAATTTACAAAATCAGGGCTTGGTCTGGGAGGGAGATGGCCTGCGGAGCGCGCTTTAAGCCGCGGACTATACTCCGCTGGCCGGTAGATTCGCCCAGCGCGATGAGCGCCGTCCGGAATTTTCTTCCATGTTTTCAATGACCGGCAGGGTTTTGGCGCATCACTGCCGGTCACCGCCTTTATGCCGCCCAATGCCTCATGCTTCGCTTGATAAGCCTGCGCATCTACGCCTGTGTCATGCGCATGAAGGAGGTATGAATATGGTCAACCGATTGCGATTAAATGATAAAACGGTGCGCGAGCAGATCCCGGAAGAGGATCGAGCCTACCAAGTCTTCGATACCGAGATACGGGGGCTTTCCATTCGCGTGATGCCCTCGGGCGAGCGGTCCTTCGTGATGGATTATCGCTTCGCCGGCCGCCAGCGCCGCATGGCGATCGGACGCTGGCCCGAATGGAGCGTTACGGCTGCTCGGGAACGCGCCCGGGAACTGCGCCGCCTGATCGATGAGGGCACAGATCCAATGGAGGAACGCGACACGCTGCGCGAGGCGCCCCGTTTCAACGACATGATTGAGAGGTATTTGATCGAGCATGCCTCAACGCTGACGCCTTTGAGCGCGTCCGATCATAAATCCTTCCTGACCAAGCTCGTCGCACCGCATTGGGGTAACAAGCTGGTCACGGAGATCACGCCGCATGACGTGACAAAGCTTCTGAACTTGATTGCAGAGGGCAGGGCGCGGCCATCCAAGGCGAAGCCCAACAATCGCGCCCGCAAGCTGCAGGGGCGCAAGCCCACGCCCGTGCGCGCCAATCGCGTGGGTGAGGTGCTGCGAAAGATGTTCAATCTCGCGATCCAATGGGGGTGGCGTACAGATAATCCGGCCGCCGGCTTCAAGAAACGTGTCGAGACGGCACGCGAACGATTTCTCTCTCATGACGAAATCGGCCGGCTGGCCGAAGTGCTGGATGCGGCCGAGGATCAACGCGCTGCGGGCATCATCCGTATCTGCATGCTGACAGGCGCCCGCGTGGGGGAGGTGCGACAGGCGAAGTTTGAGCAGTTCAATCTGGAGCTTGGGGTTTGGTCAAAGCCCGCAGCCACCACCAAGCAGCGCAAGATCCACCGAGTGCCGATCTCCGCTGACGTCGCGGCGATCGTGCGCCAGCGGGCGCTCGTGGTGCCCAAGGGCAACCCGTGGCTTTTCCCCGGCGATGTGCCGGGCCAGCCCGTCAAGGAAATCCGCCGGTTTTGGGTAAAGGTGCAGCGCGAGGCAGACCTGCCAGATGTACGCATCCACGATCTGCGCCATACATTCGCCTCGCTCTTGGTCAGCGGCGGCGCTTCGCTGGAAATGATCGGCAAGCTTCTTGGTCACAGCCAAATGCAGACGACCCTGCGTTATGCGCATTTGATGGACTCGCCGCTGCGCGCCGGGGTCGATGCCGTGGCCGGCATGTTCCGGCCACGCCCGAAGATTGTGCATGACGCGGATGCCGATAAAGAGGCAAAGCGGGCCTAAAAGCTGGGGCCTGCTTACTTCTCGCCGCGCATGGCGCGCCAGAAGGGGCGCAAGCGACGCCGAATGGTGCTCTCGTCGGGGATCTCCCCGTTCTCGGCCACATCGGCGAACCAGTCCTGAAGATAACCGATCAGTTCGGCCTGGGTCTCTGGAATGCCATGTTCGTGGACGCGCTTCAGAAGTGCCACATACATGCCTTCCCAGTCGTAGGGTGAAAGCGCACCGGTGCCGCCACCGATGCGTCGCAGAAGATCGTAGTCATCTTCAAATCGCAGCACATCCTGGCCGGTGATCAAAAGGTCCGCGATGGACACCTCGACCCCATCCGCGGGCTCGGTGACATAGCACCAGTCTTGGGAATGCTCGGGCTTGATCCGCTGTAGCTTAATGACCGTGGGGCCGGTGCCCGCGCGGCGAAAGAGGGGCAGCATGTCCATCGGCGAGATCGTGATCTTGCCTGAGACCTTCTCGTCGCCGCAGATTGCGAGAGAAACCCCTGTGACGATGTCCAGCTTGCCCTCGGTGGCCCAGCCGCCAATGTCGGCAATCGTGCAGCCCCATCGGGATGCGGTTTCATGCAGGGTGAAGAATGCTCTTTGAGGTAGTGCCATGCGGGCTCCAGTTCTGATCTCGAGGTAGGACAGCGGACGGCCGTGCACCTGGCAAAAGCCGCCCAATCGGCAGCGAGGCAGAAACTCCGGGGTGCAGGCCGCATGAAGCTGGCCCCCCGCATTCACGATCATGCGGCGACTGCCAAATTCTCTAATCGATCGGCATCCTTAGGACGAATCGTCCTCTCTTGGGTTATAATCCAGGCACTACGTCAAAAACTGTCGGGGATAGGCGCCATGTCGTTCCAAAAGGCACAAGACCTGTTGAAGCTCGCTGGCATGTCTGCCAGCCGGCACGGTGGCATCACGGTAAAGGAGGTCGCCGAAGCGTTCAGCGTGAACGAGCGGACCGCCCAGCGCATGATTGCTGCCCTGCAAGATGTCTTCCCAAGCATCTCGCATCAGACAGACAGTGAGCGGCGCCGACGGTGGAAGCTGCGCGACACCAGCATGCTCGGCATGCAGGGGCTTTACCGCCGCGAACTCGTCGCGCTCGAGGCCAGTATCACGCGGGCTGAGCGCTATCAGATTCACACATTTTGGTTGATTTTCTGCCCCATATTCCTTGCGAGTTGAGCGCCGTGCTTGATGGATTGG
>CANNCS010000080.1 GCA_947503115.1 uncultured Marivita sp. | reverse complement strand
CCCCAATCCTCCCATTCGTTGAGAGAATTGAATCAGCCGATCGACCGCCAATCAAGTAAGAGTTTTTCAACAAAATCGGCTCGTCCCGGCCATTCGCCGCACGAAGCACGAACGTCGTTTGCCCGGACCTGATCGCCGAAGACGAGGATCCAGGGTTGGAACAGGACCTGAACGACTTTCAGAAGTGGATCGGTGGCGGACCCGCCCAACTACCGCCGAACGCCTGTCTTTGCACAGAGCAGGGTAGCGGCATGTCTTTCGTGTGCGTATGGTGTGCACTACGGGTCCGTCCCACTTACTGCCGGACCCAAGGAGATCGCTAAATGACCTTGAACGCAGCCACCGCGGCCGCGCGGCTCTCTACGGCCCCTATGATGGATTGGACAGACCGCCACTGCCGGTTTTTCCACCGTCAAATCAGTCGACACGCGCTTCTTTATACCGAGATGGTCACTGCGCCTGCCTTGGTGCGGGGAGGGGCTGTTCATTTGTTGGAGTACTCTCCCGAAGAACACCCGGTGGCCTTGCAGCTTGGTGGTTCGGATCCGGTTGAACTGGCAAAAGCGGCGCGCCTTGGGGCGCAGGCGGGTTACGATGAGATAAATCTCAACGTTGGTTGCCCGTCAGATCGCGTGCAATCGGGTACGTTCGGCGCGGTATTGATGAGGTCTCCGGATTTGGTTGCGGAATGTGTGTCGGCGATGAAAGCGGTTGTGGATGTGCCCGTTACGGTGAAGTGCCGGATCGGCGTGGACGAGCAAGATCCGGAAACAGTGCTGCCTGATTTTATTGCTCGTGTGGTGAACGCTGGGTGCGATTACTTGATAGTTCACGCGCGCAAGGCGTGGCTACAGGGGTTGTCACCGAAGGAGAACCGGGACATCCCACCGCTCGATTATGATCTTGTGCTGCGCATGGTAGAGGCTTTTCCCGATACGCCCATGTCTATCAATGGCGGTATCGAAACCCTTGATGCTGCTCAGGCGCTCTTCGACCGTGGAGTGAACGGAGTGATGATCGGGCGGGCGGCTTATCATCGGCCATGGGGTGTTCTGTCCGAGGTAGATGCGCGGATCTTCGGGGTCGAACCTCCCAGTTCGACCCGCGAAGGGGTGATCGACGCGATGCGCCCCTATATTGAGGCGCATCTGGCGACGGGGGGGAAGTTGCATCAGATCACGCGGCACATGCTGGGACTGTTCGCAGGGCAACCGGGGGCGCGTCAGTGGCGGCGGGTATTATCCGAGAAAGCCAATCGCCCGGGGATGGGGGTAGCTCTTCTTGACGAGGCGCTCGACCGGATGCACCACGCTGATCCCGTGACAGGCTGACCTATGATCGGGCATTGGCCGGACGAAGGGTACATCCGCTTTGCATGGCACCCCAAGACGTTCCGCTGGGCAGAGGCCGCACGAAGGGTCGCTAGACAGGTTGCGCGTGATCCATCAATGATCGAGACGTGGCTGCAATGTGAGGGCACATGGTTTGTCGGTGTCGACGCATTGCCTTCGGATTCTTGTGGCGGGGTTGGGAATGTCCCTCTGGCCGGACCGACTGTTGACAGCATTGGCCCAAGGGACGACCTGCACCCCGCGCAGCTTTCAATTACCTATCCGGGATACCCGCGTCCACGCCGGGGGGAAAGCGATGCAGCGTTTCGCTACAGGTTGAACAGGGACGCAGCGCATATGGATGGTCTTATCGCCGAAGGCGTGTCCAAACGGCGCTACCTGCGCGAACGGCATGATTGGATCCTGGGTTTGCCGCTGACGGAAACCTCACCGGCAGCCAGTCCGTTGGTCGTCTGGGCAGGGAGTCACCAAATCCTACAAAGAGCGATGATCGATGCCTTGGGGCACCTACCGGAATCCGAGTGGGCAAATGTCGACATCACAGACATTTACCAAGCCGCTCGCAAACGGGTTTTTGCGGAATGTCCGCGTATTCCGCTCTTTACACGTCCCGGGGAGGCTGTTCTGCTCAATCCGTTCCTGCTGCATGGGGTGGCGCGCTGGCAAGCTGAAAGCACAGCGTCATATGACGGGAGAATGGTCGCGTATCTGCGCCCGGAATCACGTGAGTCGGGCCATATCTGGATAAGGCAAAACTAAGGCACCGCCACATTCATCCAACCAACTCGGGACAATCAAGTGACCCGGCTCTGAACTGTGTCCAAATTCCTAACAATATCTTTCAAATTGTCGAATTTAGTATGGGGTCAACTCTTCTGGGGCGTAAGTTCAACGCCAATCGGTAATCTTGGGATTAACGTTCAATGGAATACGCAGCACTCTTGGCGCTCACCGTTTTGGGTCTCACGGCAGGCCTTTTCGTGGATTCGAGCGATGACGACGACGATACGGACAGTTCGACAGACAGCGGTGGCACGGACAGCGGTGGTACTGATACTGGCGGAACGGATACCAACTCAGATGGACTCGTGACATCTGACGGCGTGACCTTTGGAACAGAGGGCGGTGACAGCATCACTGCAGCCGAAGGCGGCGATACTGTTGTCGGTGCTGGCGGCGACGACGAGATCACCGGCAATTCGAACGATAATATCCTCGACGGTCAGATCGGCGACGACAGTGTGTTTGGCGGCGGTGGCGATGACCAAGTGTTCGGTAGTGAAGGCAACGACTCGGTCGACGGCAACTCAGGCGATGACCTGGTTGCGGGCGGCACGGGAAATGACCTGCTGTACGGCGGGATTGGCGATGACACTCTGTTCGGCGATGCGGGCGACGATTTGATTGATGGCCAAGAAGACAACGACGAACTGGTCGGTGCCGATGGCAATGACACCATGTTTGGTGGTGATGGGAGCGACACGCTATTTGGCGGTGAAGGCAACGACAGCATCATGGACGGTGAAGGCGATGACTTGCTGTTCGGTGGTGCAGGCGCCGACACTCTGGATGGTGGATCGGGCGACGACCAACTCTTTGGCATCTGGGATGGCGACAACGATGACATCGTAAACGCACGTGATCTTGATGACCCGGATGTTCTTTTGGGTGGTGAAGGCAATGATGACGTTCAGATGGGCAGCGGCGACGTAGCCTTCGGTGAAGGCGGTGATGATATCTTCTACACCGGCACCTGGGTTGACCCAGATAACGCTCCCTTAATCATGGACCTTGAAGCCGATGAAGTTGTGATCGTGTCTGTTCCAGTGGGCGCTTCGGCTGGTGGTGACGTAACGATCGAAACAGACAGCACTAGCGGCGACAGCCTTGTTCAATTCAGCGGTCAAACCGTGGCTGTGGTGTCTGCTGGCGCCGGCCCAGTTTCGCTTGATCAGATCCTCGTGGTCGAGAGCATCACCATCGCACAGGCTGCTGTTTGATCACACAGAGTTAATCCCGCGCCAGAAACTGTGATTTTTCACAGGCGCGGGAACATGATAACCAAAGCCGCAGAGTAAGCGGTACCTAAAGGGAAAAGACATGAGACTTGCCCTGCTGATTTTCGCACTAATTGCAACGCCAGCATTTGCGCGAGATTTGCCGCCGGATGAGCCGACCTACGAAAAGCCAACATTCGAGCGCCCAGAGACTCCGACGACTCCAGAAACTCCGGAAGAACCCGAGAAACCGGATGATCCTCGCGATGAGCCGCGTCAGAGTAAGATAGTTCCAAAACCGGCACCGGTGTCTTGCCCGAAAGTGAAGTGCATCACAGATGAAAACGGAAATCGTCGCGCGTTATTCACCGCCAACGTGCAACCTGATATGTACTATCTGGGCCGCAACTTCTGCGCCACAGCGCCTATGGATGTCGAGGTGACCGCTTGTTGTCTTGAGAAAGAGGATGGCATTTATCAGATCCTTTACAACGTAGAGGTCAGCAAAAAGGCGCATTGGAAAGCAAAGCAGTTCTGCACCTGCGTGCTTGAACTGGACTGAAATCAACTTTCGTATTGACGATCAAACATCTCCGGGACCAGTGGTCCCGGATTTTTGTATCAAGCCCGCAGTCTGTAAAATGGTCAGCGCTGCAGACGTGCTGCTCGTCCACCGCGCCGCTTGGTTAACTGCCCAGCGCGGGACGGCAACTCTGCCATGACCTCGCGGCGCGCCTCTGGTGTCATCTTGGACCACGCGCCAATCTCGTCGATCGTTCGCAAGCAGCCGGTGCAAAGGCGGCTCTCGGGATGCACCACGCAGATCTTGACACACGGGCTTTCGATCTCGTCACGGCTCCAGATGTCGTCCTTCATCAGCGTGGGTTCCTTCATGCATTGGCCTGAATATGGCGCAGCCGGTCCAGCGCCCCTTGCAGGATATAGCTTGCCGCTACGTGATCGATCACCTCTGCGCGACGCTTTCGTGTCGTATCCGCCTCCAACAGTGCTCTTTCTGCCGCAACGGTGGACAGCCGCTCGTCCCAAAACGTAATGGGCTTGTCCCAGAGCGCCGCAAAATTCCGCGCAAACGCTCGGGTCGATTGGCACCGTGGACCCTCAGAGCCGTCCATGTTGCGCGGCAGGCCCAGGACGAGGCCAGCAATGTCGCGCTTTGACAGGATGACCAGAAGTGCTTCGGCATCAGTACCGAATTTCTTGCGTTTCACAGTCTCAAGCGGCGTGGCAACGCTGCGCAAGCCGTCTGAAACTGCAACACCAATCGTCTTTGTGCCAAGGTCGAGCCCCGCAATCGCACGCATCTGCGGCAAAACTTCGGAAAAGTCAGAGATATCGTCGTAAATCAAGGTCTTACAACACCAATCCGGCCGCACGCGCACCTTCGCGTACGACGTCGAGCGCCTCGGGGTTATTTGCAAAGACTTCTTGCGCGTTGTTCCAAATCGCAATCGCCTGCGCTTCGTCGCCCAACACACCCAAAGACGATATCAAACGTGCCCATTCCTCGGGTGTGCCACCCTCAGTCGCCAATCGGTCCGACAGCCGCGCAACCATGCCGCGGATCATCTCCTGACGGTCTTCGGTGCTCATCTCACCTGCGGCTTCGACATCATCGGTGCTGGGGCCGGGCATATCGACAATCGTCGGTACCTGATAATCGGATACACCGGCACGGAACGCCATTTCCTCGATTTGCGACAGGATCGGCGGCAACCACGCGGCGTCAGCAGGGCTTTGTCGCAACAAACGGTCCCAAAGCCGGAACGCAACGTCGGGCCGCCCCGTCTGCGCCATCATCAAACCCATGTAGTACAGCGAAACACCATTTTCGGGGTCGCGGGTCAGCGCCGCTTCCAGAACCCGTTCCGCTTCGGGCGAAACATAGCCCCCGGCAGCCAAAACCATCATATCCGCCAGGTCGGCATAGTCCTTGCCGGTTGCGGTATTGCCCTTGATCGACAGGATCGCTTGCTGAGCCGCGTAGGCCGCCGTGTAATTGCCCATTGCCGCCTCGGATCGCGCCAAAAGAACATGCCCCTGAAGATCATCGGGCCGTTCTGACACAGCGCTGCGCAAACGTTGGACGAGCGCGGCGTATTCCGGCTGAATTTCTGTCTCTTCGGTCGGCGGCATCTGCGACTCTGCCTCTTGCTGACTGGGCCGGTTTTCGCGCGCCGCTTCGGCCATTTCCAACCGTGTCGCTAGGCCAAGGTCACCATAGCCGGGCGCACCGATTTGCGAATAAAGCCAATAACTTCCACCGACAAGAAAACCTGCGACCAGCACCGCCACAGAAACCCCAAGAGTGTAAGGTTGCGATCCTGCCGCGCCTGTCGAATTTGACTTGGCATCTGCAGCTAAAATTCGCCGCGAAATCTCGGTCCGCAGCCGTTCTGCGTCTTCGTCAGAAATGACGCCCCGCGTCAGATCACGGTCCACCTCGGTCAACTGGTCGCGATAGACCTGCAGGTCGAAGGCTTCGGCGGGTCCAGTATGCCGTTGCCCGCGCAACAATGCCACAGCCAGCAGGCCCGCCATCGCGGTGGCCAATAGAACGATCGCGATCCAGAAAAGCGTCATCGTTTGCAAAATCCACTTGCTGTTTCAGGGACATGTATAGGCGCAGAGCGCTTGAAAAAAGGGCAAATCCCCGTGACAAAGCGCCATGTCGCAAAAACATGTTAAAAGGGCGCTGTGAGCAGTCGTCCGCTTGCCTGTTCAGTCCACATATCGTCCCAGATCACCTCAAGCTCCGAGTCGCGCCCTATGAAACGCTATTCCGCCTTTGCTGTTGCCCGAGAAGCCCTCCGTTACCACACCGGGTGGGAACGGGCATGGCGCAAACCCGAGCCAAAAAAGAAATATGATGTGATCATCGTAGGCGCGGGGGGGCACGGCCTTGCTACCGCCTATTACCTCGGTAAAAATTTCGGCATCACCAACGTTGCAGTGATCGAAAAAGGTTGGCTGGGGGGCGGCAACACCGGCCGCAACACGACGATCATCCGCTCAAACTACCTGCAAGACCCGTCGGCGGCGATCTATGAAAAGGCGCGGTCGCTTTACGAGACGTTGTCACAGGACCTGAACTACAACATCATGTTCTCGCCCCGTGGCGTGATGATGTTGGCCCAGACCGAGCACGAGATCCGTGGCTACCAACGCACTGCTCAGGCCAACAATCTGCAGGGCGTCGAGACCCAGTTCATCAGCCCGGCCCGCGTCAAGGAACTGTGCCCGATCATTGAATTGAAAGGCCCGCGTTACCCGGTCCTCGGTGCGCTCTGGCAACCACGCGGCGGCACCGCCCGCCACGACGCCGTGGCCTGGGGCTATGCCCGAGCTTGTTCGGACATGGGTATGGACATCATCCAGCAATGCGAAGTCACCGCTGTGCGCAAAGAGGGCGGCAAGGTCAAAGGTGTGACCACCACTAAGGGCGAGATCGACTGCGACAAGCTGGGCATCGTCGTCGCCGGGCACTCTGGCGTGCTGGCCGAAATGGCGGGCTTCCGTCTGCCAATCGAATCCGTGGCCCTTCAGGCGCTGGTGTCCGAGCCGATCAAGCCTTGCATGGACGTGGTCGTAATGGCCAACACCGTGCACGGCTACATGTCGCAATCCGACAAAGGCGAGATGGTCATCGGCGGCGGTGCTGACGGCTATAACAACTACACCCAGCGCGGGTCGTTCCACCATGTCGAGGAAACCGTCCGTGCGCTGATCGAGACCTTCCCGATGATCTCGCGCCTCAAGATGCTGCGCTGGTGGGGCGGGATCGTCGACATGACCGGCGACCGCTCGCCCATCCTGTCAAAGACGCCGCTCGACGGCTGCTTCATTAACTGCGGCTGGGGCACCGGCGGCTTCAAGGCGATCCCCGGCTCCGGCTGGGGCATGGCCGAGCTGATCGCCAAAGGCTATTCGCCTCTAACTTCGGAATTTGGCCTCAACCGCTTCCGCGAGGGACGGTTCATTGATGAATCCGTAGCTGCGGGGGTGGCGCACTAATGAATATCCTAGTGCCACCAATCGCCCGGCCGATGCGATCCACCAGCGCCTATGTTGCCTTTGTCATGAGGCTTTTGTCGCGATCCACGTCGGATCATCCAAACCGCCAGCACAATCAGAATTGCCAGTGGGGCAATCTGGATAATCGGCATGAAATCAATATTCTGCTCCATGACCAACAGCCTAGTCTGTGGTTGGGCTGCGTGTCAAAAGGACCAACTCTATGCTCCTGATAACCTGCCCCTATTGCGGCGTGGCCGCCGAAGAAACCGAACTCCACGGTGGCGGCGAAGCGCATCTGAAACGCTTTGGTCCCGGCTCCAACGATGACGACTTCACCAGCTACCTGTTCCACCGCGAAAACCCCAAGGGCGTGCATTTCGAACGCTGGCGGCATGTGAACGGCTGCGGCAAGTGGTTCCACGCGGCGCGCTGCACCAACACGCTCGAAGTGTTCGGCAGCTACAGCGCCCAGACGACCGAGCCGCCGAAAGACCTGCTCGACACCATCCGCGCCAAACGCCCCGGATTCACATGGAGGGACCTCGCATGACCCTTCATCTTGCCAAGAAAACTCCCGCCGGAGGCCCCGACGCTTCCGCCAGCGCCAAGGTCTGACTTATGAGCACCCGCGTTCAAACCCAGGGCCGCCTGATCAACCGCGACCGGCCGGTGTCCTTCAAGTTCAACGGTGGCCTGATGAAAGGCTATCAGGGCGACACTCTCGCCTCGGCGCTTCTGGCCAATGACCAGATGCTTATAGGCCGCAGCTTCAAATACCACCGCCCGCGCGGTGTTGTGGCATCCGGTTCCGAAGAGCCCAACGCGATCGTCGGCCTCGGCACCGGCAATCGGTTCGAGCCGAACCAGCGCGCGACCACGACCGAGATATTCCACGGTCTGACCGCCACCAGCCAAAACCACTGGCCGTCGCTGAACTACGATGTAGGCATCGTAAACAACCTACTGTCGCGTTTCCTCAGCGCGGGCTTCTACTACAAGATGTTCATCCATCCGCGTCCGTTCTGGAAACACGTCTACGAACCGTTCATCCGCCACTCGGCCGGTCTGGGCAAAGCCCCGGATGCAGAGTCGCGAGACGAAGACCGATACGAGCATTTCTACGCCTTCACCGATGTTCTGGTGATCGGCGGCGGGGTTGCAGGATTGCAATCTGCGCTGACCGCTGCCCGCTCGGGTGCCAAAGTGCTTCTTCTGGAGCAGACAGCGCATCTCGGTGGCCGCGCGCCGGTCGATGGCGGCACCATCGACGGGATGGAGCCCGAGGCTTGGGTCGAAAAGGCCCGTGCCGAACTCGCGGCATTGCCGAACGCGCAGATCCGCACGCGGACGATGGGGGCAGGGGTTTATGATCACGGCTATGTGCTGGGCTACGAACGCCTGACCGACCACGCGCCCGAAGTTGCTGGTCCGCGTCACCGCCTGTGGCGCATTCGTACAGCACAGATCATCACCGCGACAGGGGCCATTGAGCGTCCACTGTCCTTTGCGGGCAACGACATCCCTGGCGTGATGCTGGCCTCTGCCGTGCGCGATTACCTCGTGAACTACGGTGTCAGCCCCGGCGACCGGACTGTTGTTGTCACCAACAATGACGATGCCTACCGCACCGCGATTGCACTTGTGCAGGCGGGTCTCAAGGTGCCTGCAATCCTCGACGCCCGCCCGCAGGGTCGTGGCGCACTGATGAGCGAGGCCAAGTCCTTGGGCATCCGGGTCGAAACCGGTGCCGCTGCGGTTAAGGTCAAAGGCGCGAAACGGGTGCATTCGGTTTGCCGTGGCGTGCAGGCAGGCGAAGGCGAAGTGCTGGAAGAGATCTTCTGCGATGCCGTCGCTATGTCCGGCGGCTGGTCACCGGTTGTGCATCTCTGGTCCCATTGCGGTGGCAAGCTGACATGGGATACCGAACAGGCGGCGTTCCGACCCGACCCCGATCGCGCCCCGACCAGTCATGATGGCAATCCGTTTGTCATCGCGTCTGGCGCAGCCGACGGGGCATTCCACCTGAACAAGGTTCTGCAGAACGCTGCCGTTGCCGGTCAAACTGCAGCGCATCGAGTCGGTGTCGAGACTGGCGGCATTGTTGTGCCCAACGGCACCGCGCCAGATGAAGCGGCGCTCGCGCCTGTATGGATGATGCCGCAGGGTGCCAAGAAAAAGCTGCGTATGAAGGCGTGGCTCGACTACCAGAACGACGTCAAAGTCTCGGACGTACAACTCGCCGCGCAGGAGGGTTTTGAATCGGTCGAACATACCAAGCGGTACACAACGTTGGGCATGGCGACAGATCAAGGTAAATTGAGCAATATCAATGGACTTGCGACGCTTGCGAATGCATTGGGTGAGGATATTCCACGCGTTGGAACCACCACGTTCCGTCCACCTTATACCCCAATTTCTATGGGTGCGATTGCCGGCGAAGCACGGGCTGAGATCTTCCAGCCGATCCGCAAGACTCCGATGTACGATTGGCACGACGCACACGGCGCGCATTGGGAACCGGTCGGGCATTGGCGCCGCCCATATGCCTTTTTGCGCTCAGGTGAGAGCGTGCATGACGCGGTGAACCGCGAAGTGCAGGCGACCCGCAAGAGCCTTGGCCTGCTCGACGCGTCGACGCTTGGCAAGATCATCGTCAAAGGGCCGGACGCGGGCCGCTTCCTCGATATGCTCTACACCAATATGATGAGCACGCTGAAACCGGGAAAGTGCCGCTACGGCCTGATGTGTTCGGAAAACGGCTTTCTGTCGGATGACGGCGTGGTCGCCCGCATCGACGAGGACACGTTCCTTTGCCACACCACCACCGGCGGCGCGGATCGCATCCATGCCCACATGGAAGAGTGGCTGCAAACCGAATGGTGGGACTGGAACGTCTGGACCGTCAACGCCACCGAACAGTTTGCGCAGGTCGCCGTGGTTGGACCGAATGCCCGAAAGCTCTTGGAAAAGCTGGGTGGTATGGATGTCAGCAAAGAGGCGCTCGGCTTCATGGAGTGGAAAGATGGCACGCTAGGTGGTTTCCCGGTGCGGGCTTACCGCATCTCGTTCTCGGGAGAACTGAGCTACGAAATCGCAGTGCCCGCCAATCTGGGCCGCGCCTTCTGGGATAAGCTGCTCGAGGCTGGCAAAGAGTGGGATATCACGCCGTACGGCACCGAGGCGCTGCACATCATGCGTGCTGAAAAAGGGTTCATCATGATCGGTGACGAAACCGACGGCACTGTGATCCCACAGGATCTGGGCCTCGACTGGGCGATCTCGAAGAAGAAAGAGGATTACATCGGTAAACGTGCCCAAGCTCGGGCCCATATGACTGATCCAAAGCGTTGGAAGTTGGTGGGGTTGGAAACGCTTGACGGGTCGGTATTGCAGGACGGTGCATATGCGATTGCCGAGGGCGCCAACGAGAACGGTCAGACCAACACGCAAGGTCGTGTGACGTCGACCTACCATAGCCCAACACTGAACAAGGGCATCGCCATGGGGCTGATGCTCAACGGCCCCGACCGCATGGGCGAGGTCATCAGCTTTACCAACGGGGACAATCCTGCCGCAAAAGCCCGTATCGTGAACCCGGTGTTCTTTGATCCCGAGGGGGATAAGCAGAATGTCTGATGTAGCTCTGGCGCTGGGTGGCGCATCTTTCGAAGGTCTGGTGAAGATCGAGGAATTGGCAGGGCAGGGCATGGTGACCCTGCGCGGCGATCTGACAGACAAGGCCATCGCCGCGGGGGTGCTGGACGTGTTTGGCGTCACCCTGCCAAGTACCCGCGAAACTGTGTTTGCTGCGAACACTGGCGCGCTTTGGATGTCGCCGGATGAAGCGCTCTTGCTCTGCGCCTATAACGAAGCGCAGGCGAAAGCGGATGAACTGGCGACCAAGCTGGCAAATGTTCATGCGCTGGTGGTCAATGTGTCTGACGCCCGTGCGGTGTTCCAACTCAAAGGCAGCATGTTACGCGAGGTGATTGCCAAGCTGGCTCCAGTTGATATGAGCCCGGATGCTTTCAGCCCCGGCATGGTCCGCAGAACGCGTATGGCACAGGTCGCAGCGGCGTTCTGGATGGACGATGCCAGCACTGCGCGGGTGGTGTGTTTCCGATCAGTTGGAGAATATGTCTTCAATTTGCTTTCCAACGCGGCCGATGCCAATGCGAGCGTAAGGCATTATTCTACCTAGGGTAGGCTTGCCCAAAGGGTTTTCGCGTGAGACTGTGCCGAATTTTGTGCGTGACGCATTTTGTTAGGCCATTGGGAAGCGGTCTTCGAACATGATGGCGAACTGGCTTCTTACAGCGTGCCATTCGCGGACCGAACGCTTCCACTCGGACGATGTAGCATTGAGCGCGAGATAGATCAATTTTGCCGCCGCGTCGTCGCTTGGGAAATGGCCTCGGGTTCTGACGGCTCGGCGGATTTTCGAGTTCAACGCCTCAATGGCGTTCGTGGTGTAAATCAGCCTGCGGACCTCAGGTGGGTAGTCGAGGAACGGGATCACCTCGTTCCAAGCGCGCCGCCAGCTCGGTGCGATCGCCGGATACCGTCTTGCCAGATCGCTTTCCTCGAACTCAGCCAGAGCCAGTTCTGCAGCATCGGCATCCACCGCCGTGTAGATCGCCTTGAGAGCGGCCGCGACGGCTTTGCGGTCTTTGTAGCTGGCGAAGTTCATGGAATGGCGCAGCAGATGGACGATACAGGTCTGAACCCGCGTCTGCGGAAAGGCAGCCTCGATGGCCTGAGGGAAGCCCTTCAGCCCATCCACGACGGCGATGAGGATGTCCTGGACGCCCCTGTTGCGCAGGTCGCTGAGAACCTTGGCCCAGAACTTTGCGCCCTCATTGGCCTGAAACCACAGGCCCAGAACGTCCCGCGTGCCATCCGGCAGCACCGCGAGGGCCACGAAGACCGCCTTGTTCGAGACCGCCCCATCGCTGCGGATATTAACCCGGATCGCGTCCATGAAGACGATCGGATAGCAGGGTTCCAGAGGGCGGTTCTGCCAAGCGGTGACCTCCTCCATCACCGCGTCGGTGATCGCGGAAATCAGGCTGGGCGAGGCTTCGACGCCGTAGATTTCCTCGATATGACCCTGGATCTCGCGGGTTGTCATGCCCCGGGCATACATGCTGATGATCTTGCGATCAAACTCGGGAAAGCGGCGCTGATACTTGGTGATCAGCATTGGATCGAAGGTCCAGTTCCGGTCGCGGGGGATGTCCAGAACGACCTTGCCGCTGTCGGTGGTCACGGTCTTCTGGCTGCTGCCGTTTCGCCGATTGGGGGGCTGATTACGGCCCTCGGGCGCCTCCTCGGCGCGCTCCTCGTCAAGATGGACTTCCATCTCCGTGCTCAGCGCACGTTCCGCCAGCGCCTTTGTCAGCTCCGACAGAATGCCGTCCTTGCCAAACAAATCACCAGGCGCGCGGCCTTCCATCAATCGGTCCAAAATGTCTTTGTCGATGCTCATACGTGGGTCTCCTCTTCGAGCAGTTACCACGTCAGCGCACAAAATTCAGGATAGTCCCTTTCGCGTAATTATAACCGTCTGATAAAATTGACGGAGATGCTCGTGAAACGCCTCATCGCAACACTTGGCGCGATCTGCGCGCTGGCCACCCCGGCTGTCGCGCAAACGACCTACACCTGTTCGCTGAAAGAGGCTGGCAGGTCCAATTGGATTCCACCGGTGTTGTTCATTGGGCATGATCCGGCGGCAAATCGGGTTGTGGTCTCCGACCCGATTGTCCTCCATTTCAACGACCGACAGCCTTTGGAGGGAAAGGTCGATACGGAAAATGACAAGCGCGTCACCTTCGTCTGGGAACTCAAAACACGAGACACGCGTGGTCAGTCTGCGACGATGATCTACCGGGCGACGTGGGTGAAGGCTGATAAACGAATGAACATCACTGCAACTGCGTTAGGTTACGAAAGCGGAATTCAAGGCTTCGGGACATGCGAGGTGGAAATGCGCTAACCGCGACAGGTGACATAGGGCGCGATACTTCGCGCAGCCACTTTTCACTGAACCAAAGTCGGCGTTCATACGTTGATCAAAAGAACGATGACCTGAGGCTTGACGTTAAGCGACCAGCGCATCAGGTATGACTAAGTAAATTGACGCACCAACGAGGGGACACCACAATGGCTTTCGAACTACCTGATCTGCCCTACGCCCATGACGCGCTGGCCAGCAAAGGCATGTCCAAAGAGACACTCGAGTACCACCACGACTTGCACCACAAGGCCTATGTCGACAACGGCAACAAGCTGATCGCCGGCACCGAATGGGACGGCAAGTCGATGGAAGAGATCATCAAAGGCACCTACAATGCCTCTGCCGTCGCTCAGAACGGAATCTTCAACAACATCAGCCAGTTGTGGAACCACAACCAGTTTTGGGAAATGATGGGTCCGGGCGACAATAAGATGCCGGGTGAACTTGAAGCCCGCATCGCTGACGCATTCGGCACAGTCGATAAATTCAAAGAAGATTTCTCGGCGGCTGGCGCAGGCCAGTTCGGCTCTGGCTGGGCTTGGTTGGTTGTCGATTCTGACGGCACGCTCAAGATCACCAAGACCGAAAACGGCGTGAACCCGGTTTGTTTTGATCAGACAGCGCTGCTGGGTTGCGACGTGTGGGAACACTCCTACTACATTGACTTCCGCAACAAGCGTCCGGCGTATCTTGCCAACTTCCTCGACAATCTCGTCAACTGGGAAAACGTGGCCGAGCGCCTGTCGAACGCCTGAACGGTTTGACACTGACATCGAAAAGCCCTGTCCCTGCGACAGGGCTTTTTTCATTCCGGGCAAACTGACCATGCTGCGCATCTACACCTCAGATCATTCGCTGTACTGTGCCAAGCTGCGCATTCTGCTCAGGCACAAAAAAATCGCATTCGAAGAAGCGCCGCCGCCCGGTGGCGGTGGGTCGGCGGAGTACCTCTTGATCGTGCCGTCGGGCAACATTCCCGCGCTGGTCGATGGCGATCTGGTGCTGACAGATAGTGAGGCGATTGCCGAATATCTCGAAGAGAAATACCCGGAACGGCCTATGCTGCCCGAAACGCAAGTAGGGAGAGCGCTGTCCCGCGAACGCTCGCGGTTTGCAGACACGCGGCTGGAACCCGCTTTACGACTTACCTTTCCGCATGTTGCACCAAGCAGCCGCGATGCCGGCGCGATTAACGCCGCCCATGCGATAATCACCAAGCGCCTTGTTGCGCTGGCTGTCATGCTGGACCGGTCGCCATTGCCACGCGACCACCTGTGGATGGGCGATTGCGGAACCATAGTCACCCTCGAATGGATCGGGCTTTTTGAAGGTCCGGTCATTGCCGCGCTGGACTGGCCCGAAGCCGTAACGACATATCGTCGGCAGATGCTACAACATGCAGCGGTCGCAGACGAGATGACCGCCTACCGTCCCGAGATGTTGCATTACATGAGGGAGAAGGGCGCGCTCTAAGATGGTCCGCAGGAAAGCGATCCGCACGCCCTTGCGAAATCCTGTGTCGCCCGATACCGCTTGCGGTGGAGGCCAATAATGACAGATATTCGCAAAGGCGTTCTTGCCCTCATAGCCGCCTGCGCGATTTGGGGTCTTTCTGGCTTGTTTTACAAGGCTCTCAGCGATGTGCCGTCGCACGAGGTTCTTGCCCACCGCACTGTTTGGTCTCTGGTGTTCTTCGGGTTTGTTCTTGGGGTTCAGGGACGTCTGAACATGTTGTGGGGCGCGGTTGCCAACCCGGTGTCATGTCGTGTGATCGCAGCTGCGGCATTGCTGATTTCCGTCAATTGGTTCCTGTTCATCTGGTCGATCCAGGTGGGCCGCGCGACCGAAGCTTCGATGGGGTACTACATCTTTCCCTTGGTTGCGGTCCTGATTGGACGCATTGTCCTTGGCGAACGACTGAGCCGCCTGCAATGGGTCGCGATCAGCCTTGCCGCAGCTGGTGTTTTGTCTCTGACCATCGGCTTGCACATTCTGCCGTGGATCTCGCTCGTTTTGGCCAGCACCTTTGGCCTTTATGGCCTCATCAAGAAACGACTGGACCTTGGGCCCGTGGTGTCGGTATCGGCCGAAGTGTTGCTGCTTTGCCCTTTGGGGCTAGGCTGGCTGATCTATCTGCACACAGGGCAGGGCGGTGCTTTTGGGCAAGACCTGACACAATCACTGTTGCTCATGGCAGCTGGGCCAATCACTGCGATGCCGTTGATTTTGTTTTCCTACGGCGCTCGAAGGTTGACCATGTCGACTGTGGGCATCGTGCAATACATCAACCCAACGCTCCAGTTTCTTGTGGCCGTGTTGATCCTTGGCGAACCGTTCGGCGCGGCACACATGATCGCCTTCGCGTTTATCTGGTTGGCGCTGGCGGTCTATTCCAGCAGCGCCTACACTCAGGACAGGGCGCGACGCAGGGCAGTGATGGTTTCGGAAGCCGAAGTGGTGGTTTCGACAAAATCCAGCAGCGATGCATCCGCGAAACCCTGATCGACCACATGATCCAGCAGCGCGGTCAAGGGCGCCCAGTAATCATCGACACTTAGTAACACGATTGGTTTGCCGTGCAGGCCTAGTTGCCGCCACGTGAGCACCTCGAAAAATTCGTCAAGCGATCCAGCCCCACCTGGTAAAACGACGATGGCATCGGCATTCATCACCATCACCTTTTTACGCTCGTGCATGGTCTCGGTGATGATGAAACGGGTAAGGTCGGTCTTGCCCACCTCCAGTTCCATCAGGTGCGTCGGGATCACGCCAAAGGTGTCGCCCCCTGCATCCTGCGCCGCGCGTGCAACGGTGCCCATTAAGCCGACATCTCCTGCGCCGTAGACCAGCCGCCAGTTTTCGCCCGCAATTGCTCGGCCCAGCGATTCCGCGGCCTCAGCATAGGCTGGGTTCTGGCCGGGACGTGAGCCGCAATAGACACAGATGGATTTTGAGATCATGAGCGGTGTCCTTGACAAGGGTTGTGAAGTTGCCTCGTGATACCTGCGTTGATAGACACGCTCAACTGCGGGAATGGCATATTGCCATTCTGTCACGGACACTTGGGGTAAGATGAGCAAATTCGCTTTGGCAAACGGCACGTCCGGAGTTTTTCTTGGGGGCGTTGCCGCCGTGGGTGCGGTGGCATTGGCGCTCTATGCAAGTGGGTCGTTGTTCCCGTCGCATACGCCTGACGCGCCAGTGGTGGAGGCCGCGCCACAGTCTGAGTCCAAACCGGAACTGGCACAGGCTGGTGAAGCAGAGCAACAATCTGTATCCGAACAGGATGCACCTGATGTAAAAGCCGACACGGCCGCTGTTGTAGCTGAACCGACTGTTGAACCTGAGCCGACTGTTGCGCCTGAACCGACCGTTGCGCCTGAGCCAACCGTTGCACCTGAGCCGACTGTTGTACCTGAACCGACCGTTGCACCTGAGCCCACCGTCGTACCCGAACCCGACACGCCAACTGAGGTGGTCGATAGCGCGACAAACGACGATTCCCCCGTCGTTGAAGAGCCCGAAAGCGCCACGATAGAGGCAACCGAGCCGCAGAACCTGTCGAAACCCGCGCCCGAGGCCCCGGCCTTTGACATTGTTCGCGTTGCGCCAGATGGGCAAACGCTGGTTGCAGGCCGTGCGCTAGGCGCTCGGGATGTCACCATTCTTGTCGACGGCGTCGAAGCGGGACACGCCGAGGTCGATGGATCAGGCAAGTTTGTAGCGTTTCTTGATCTTCCACCCAGTGACACGCCGCGTGTCGTCAGTCTTCTCTCAGACGGAGACTTGGGGCAGGTGGAAAGTTTGGATCAAGTGATTCTTGCCCCCGTCGTGCGCACCGCAGACGTTGCTGAACCGGAATCAGAACCTGCTCAACAGCCAGAGCCAACCGCGGCACCAGAGGCAGAGGCTGAGATCGAAAGCGCACCTGTAGAAACGGCGGTGTTGCCGGAGACGTCGAAATCGGGCAACACGCAGGCCCCCGAAGTTGAGACAGCGCAGGCGGAACCGGATCCGACGCCACAAGTCGCCACGAAGCCTACAGTCGAAATCACCCAAACAACGAACACTACCGAAGACGCCGCGGTGACAGAAACCGCCAATGTCGCTGTGACCACAGCGCTGGATAACTCGGTCGCGGACACACCTTCACCGACACCGGAACCCGAGCAGGTTGCGACTGTCACCGAAGAACCTGTTGAGATACCCGCAGCTGCGCCCTCGCCAATCAAAGAAGCAGACCCAGTGGCGAGCGCACCCGCCGTGATCCTATCGACGGAGGCGGGCGTGAATGTTCTTCAGACCGGCAGTGACGCTCCTGAAGCACTTGACCAGATAGCGCTCGACGCGATCACGTATGAAGACGCCGGCGCAGTGGCGCTCACGGGGCGTGGAACTGCGGACGAATTCGTGAGGGTCTACCTCAACAACCAGCCGGTGCTGACGACTGAAATTGGCGCTGACGGCCAATGGCGGGCCGAATTGCCTGACGTGGACACAGGTACCTACACTTTGCGGGTCGACGCCGTGGATGCGGCAGGGGGCGTGAAATCGCGAGTGGAAAGCCCGTTCCGCCGCGAAGACCCGGTCGTTTTGGCGCAAGCCGCTGATCGAGCTGGTGGTCCGTCTGTGATCAAGGTGGTGACAGTTCAGCCGGGTAACACGCTTTGGGCGATTGCGCGTGACCGCTACGGCGAGGGTCCGGCATATGTCAAAGTCTTTGAGGCCAACCGAGACCGCATCCGTGACCCCGATCTGATTTACCCCGGGCAGGTCTTTTCCATCCCCGACTGAGTCGCTTGTCATGCAGCTGTGATTTTATTGCGCTAGCCCGGTAGCACACCGCATATTGCGGGGGTTGTCCGTAGCCGTCCGCGATATATAGTGTTGAACATAGATCGGGGCGGGGCTCCCGTCCTGAGGCTGGTACAGGCAGACAGGGCAGGAGACGAGTCACCCGATGGATGGTAACTTCAGAACGGCTTTTGTACGCGAACCGGGTGCGCTGCGACACCATCCGGCTCTGGTGCTTAATGCGGATTATAGGCCTTTGTCTTATTATCCGCTGTCTCTCTGGCCTTGGCAGGATGCGGTGAAAGCGGCGTTTCTCGACAGGGTCGATATTGTCGCCGAATATGACGAGGTGGTCCGCAGCCCGTCGATGTCGCTCCGAATACCGAGCGTCGTGGTGCTCAAAGATTACGTTAAACCGCAAAAGCGCGTGGCCTTCACGCGCTTTAATCTTTTTTTGAGGGATGAATTCCGGTGCCAGTACTGCGGCGCGAAGGGCGAGTTGACCTTTGATCACGTCGTGCCACGTGCCTCGGGCGGTATCACGTCTTGGGAAAACGTCGTCGCCGCATGTGCGCCTTGCAATCTGCGCAAAGGCTCAAAGAGCTTGCGTCAGGCCGGTTTGGCGCTGCGCAAGCCGCCCCGTCAGCCAGCGGCGCAAGAGCTTTTGAACATGGGACGCAAGTTTCCGCCCAACCACCTGCACGACAGCTGGATGGACTTTCTATACTGGGACGCCGAGCTGGAGGCGTAACGTCAAGGAACTGGCGATTATCGCGACAGTTGTGCTGCCTCGCGCGCCAGTTCTTCGATGGCCTTCCAGTCGCCCTTGGTAACAAGGTCTTTAGGAGCCACCCAGCTTCCTCCGGCACAGAGCACGTTCGACAGGCCCAGATAATCCGGCGCGTTTTTGAGAGACACACCGCCGGTTGGGCAGAACCGCACCTGCGGGATTGGTGCACCGATGGCCTTTAGCGCAGGCGCGCCGCCATTGGCCTCGGCGGGAAAGAATTTCTGAACTGTGTAGCCGCGCTCCAGCAGTGCCATTGCCTCAGACGCGGTCGCAGCACCCGGCAGAAGCGGCAGGTCCGCCGCCTCACAGGCGTCCAGAAGTCGGTCCGTGGCACCGGGCGACACTCCGAACCGAGCGCCTGCGTCCACCGCGTTCTGCACGTCCTCGGGGGTAAGCAGTGTGCCAGCACCGACAACGCCACCCTCGACCTGTGACATCTCGCGGATCACGTCCAAAGCCGCATCGGTGCGCAGCGTGACTTCGAGCACCGGCAACCCGCCGGCGACCAACGCTTCGGCCAAGGGGCGCGCGACGCTTGCGTCATCGACCACCAAAACAGGAATAATCGGTGCCAAACGGCAGAGTATTTCATTTTTGGCGCTAGCCTGAGTTGGCGTAATCATGTGATATCTCTGTTTGTTACGGTGTGTTCTTAAGGTGAAAGTTAAACTACGACGCCAGCGCCATGTTCTGCGAGACCGACATTGGCACGGAAAGCGGCGAAAAGTTCCCGCCCGACGCCATGTCCATTGCCGCTCAGGTCTGCGGTAACTGGCTCGCGTTTATCGAAATCTTCGGCGAGGCAGTCAATCTGACCGCTTACCGCGTCAACTCTTACCAGATCACCATCGCGAACGCGTGCCAAAGGCCCGCCAAGTGCCGCTTCGGGGGACACGTGGATGGCCGAAGGCACCTTGCCCGACGCGCCAGACATTCTGCCATCTGTCACCAACGCAACTTTAAGCCCGCGATCCTGCAAGACGGCAAGGGTGGGGGTTAGGCTATGCAACTCTGGCATCCCGTTCGAACTTGGCCCTTGGAAGCGGACGACCACAACAGTGTCTTCGGTAAATTCGCCGTTCTTGAAGGCAACCTTCACATCGTCCTGATCGTGGAACACGCGCGCCTTAGCTTCGATGATGTGTCGCTCAGGGGCGACGGCAGAGGTTTTCATCATACCTTTGCCCAGATTGCCCGCCAATTGCTTAAGTCCGCCGGTGGCTTGGAAGGGATCATCGGCAGGGCGTAGGATTTTGTCGTTTTGCGTCTCACCTGCACCGGGGCCGTACACCACGCGACCATCCGCAATTTTCGGTTCCTGCGCGTAAAGATGGAGGCCGTCACCTGCGACTGTCTTGACCTCTTCGTGCAGAAGGCCGTGCTTGAGCAGTTCGCCGATCATAAAGCCCAGACCGCCAGCAGCGTGAAAGTGATTCACGTCGGCCAAACCGTTTGGATAAACCTTAGCCATCAAAGGTGTGACGGATGAGATGTCTTGGAAGTCTTCCAGACGCAGTTCTACGCCAGCGGCGCGGGCCATAGCCGGCAGGTGCAGGACAAGGTTGGTGGACCCGCCTGTGGCCATCAAGCCGACGACGCCATTCACAAACGCCTTTTCGTCCAGCACATCGCAAACCGGGCGGTAATCGTTGCCCAACTGGGTGATTTCCAGCGCGCGTTCGGTGCCCGCAACTGTCAACGCCTCGCGCAGCGGCGTGCCTGGATTGACAAAGCTGCTGCCGGGCAGGTGCAAGCCCATGAATTCCATCAACATCTGGTTGGAATTAGCGGTACCGTAGAAGGTGCATGTGCCGGGCGAATGGTAGGATGCCATTTCGGCCTTCATCAACTCGTCACGGCCCACTTCACCCGTGGCGAATTTTTGGCGTACCTTTGCTTTTTCGTCATTTGGCAGTCCCGAAGGCATGGGACCAGCAGGAATGAAAATCCCGGGCAGGTACCCAAATGTGCCAGCGGCAATGACCAAGCCGGGAACGATCTTGTCACACACCCCGAGGTACAGCGCGGAATCGAACGTGTTGTGGCTTAGTGCGACCCCAGCTGCCAATGCGATCACATCGCGAGAGAAAAGCGATAGCTCCATCCCGACTTGTCCTTGCGTAACGCCGTCACACATGGCGGGCACTCCGCCTGCGACCTGTGCGGTTCCACCTGCGGCGCGTGCGGCGTCACGGATGATATCAGGGTAACGTTCAAACGGTTGGTGGGCGGACAGCATATCGTTGTACGCGGTAACGATGCCAATGTTCGGGCTGCGTTCGGTAGCGAGCTTGTTTTGGTCTTGACCCATGGCAGCGTATGCGTGGGCTTGGTTGCCGCAGGTCAGATGCGCACGGCGCGGGCCTTCGGCAGCAGCTTGCCGCATCCGTTCCATGTAGCGATTACGCGTGGCTTCAGAGCGTTCCTGAACGCGTTCTGTCACGCGTTTGATCGTGTCATTCAGAGTTTGTGCCATATTGCCTCCGTGCAAGATCAGCCGCTAGGTCGAGGGTCATTTAGTGAAGTTAGCGCTAACAGTAAAGGCCTAACTCTTCGGGCGCAAGACCGTATCCGCCCAGTGAATTGCCCTAAATTGTACTGATTTCGCCGTGATCCGGTCCACTTGTCGCGTCACATTCCCCAAAGAGGAAAAGAGCACAGGCCCCGCAAAGGAGGCGACGTTATGCATTCACCGTTCAAAACCCTGATGGCTGCGATTCTGTTGGTCACTCTCTCAGCCTGTGGCAGTGCGCCGACCGCCACGCGGTTTGCGATGCCAGATGACACTATGCCAGACGAAACTCTTCTCAGGGAGATGCCGCCGGATGTCCGGATCGACAGTTTCACCGTGACAGTGCCTCAGTCGCTCAAGGCGAACGAACGCAATCTGTACTATCCAATCGGTGATATCGTCTGGCGCGGAGAACCACGCGGTGACCGTCATGCTCAGGTCAAGAGAATTTTCGTGGCTGGTCTGCGTGATGCCGCGCCTCGCATCGCAGGTAACCGCCCGGTGCGTCTCGATGTTCAAGTGACGCGGTTCCATTCGCTGTCGGAAAAGGCCCGTTACACCGTAGGCGGCGTTCACGACATTGATTTCCGTTACCGGCTGGTTGACATCGCCACAGGTCAACAGATCGGCCCGTCGAAGAATGTTATACCAAGGGCTGCGATCATTGACCCACTTTCGCCCAATCTCTGGTTCCGATTGACGTGATGACGTCCGGTAG